>NZ_JRJZ01000022.1:0-471 GCF_000800875.1 Cetobacterium sp. ZWU0022 | reverse complement strand
GCAAAAAAAGATAATGAATTAAAAGTTATAAAAACATTACTTGGAACATCTGAAAATACAAATACAGATAAGGTAAAAAATTATATAGAAAATTTAGTTAAATTAGAAAAAGCAAAAACAAATTATGAATATTATTCTAATAATAATATTGATGAAAAATATAACATTATAATATATAAGCAAAGAATGAATATATTATCCTATGAAAATAGTTTAGTTGAAAAAGAAAAAGAATTAATTCCAAATAAAAAGTTATTGGAAAAAGAAGCTAAAAGACTTTTAGAAAGTTGTGATTTAAAAATAAATAGCTTAAATAAAACTGTAGATACATTAGAAAAAGGAAAAGAAAAATTAGATAAATTTACATCTGAAAAGAAATTAGAAAATGGATATACAACTATTCAGTTACTTGCATTAAACAAAATTACAAAAGGAGAATACAACAAGGTATTCTTTGAAGCTAAAAAAATA
>NZ_JRJZ01000149.1:0-699 GCF_000800875.1 Cetobacterium sp. ZWU0022 | reverse complement strand
TTTGTTAAGCATAGACAAGAAAAAACAGATGATACAATTGAATTTGAAAAAACTTTAATTTTAAAAACTAAAAATTTTGAATTTGTAGAATATGGTACTAAATTATATATAGTTGATGATATAGAACATCAAACAATTTTATTTTCAAGTGAATATTAAAAAAAGTTATAGCAAAAAGCTATAACTTTTGACAAGTGTCATAATACACTCTAACCAATAGTATTATAACATTTTATTATTATAAAATCAAAAAAATAACTAATAGACTTTGCTTCAAGTTGAAGCAAAGTTTTACTAAAAATATTTTTAAAATCAATAAAATAACTTGACTTTATACCGTATACGGTATATAATGTATATTGTAGGGAGGTGATATTCCTTGATAACAGCTTTGTTAGTAGCTTTTATAGCAAAACTTCCTGAAATCTCTAAAGAGATTAGGGAATGGATAATTTGGTATGAAAGTAAAAAAAAGTAGTTACAAAGGTTGAGAGTGCAATCTCAACCTCCCTATAAATATGGAGGTGATAATATGAATTATATCTTACTAATTATATTCTTTTTACTTTTATGTTTAATAGTTAATGTGATAAGTCCATTTATTAGAAATCTTCTTAAATTTAAAGATAATCAAGAACTAGAGAATAACTTAGGTGGAAAATTAGTTAAATTTTTTTATAAAAAAAAATAGAGAGAAGT
>NZ_JRJZ01000099.1:0-580 GCF_000800875.1 Cetobacterium sp. ZWU0022 | reverse complement strand
TTTATTAACTTCTACAATATATGGAATTATTTGAGTTTGAGTAGCAACTTTTATAAATCCTAATAAAGAAATTGTAAATAAAATTGTTTGTGATAAAAAAGCAATTTGCCAATTTCTAAGCGATTTTGCTAACTTCATATACTTTTCATTAAAAACAGAATCAGGGTTGCTTGGCAACCCCCCTTGTGTCTTTAATTTTTCTCCTGGTTTAAACTTCATTTATGCCTCCAATTTACATTTGTACTGACCCTGAAAATCCAAAGAATGATAATCCCCATGTTGAAGCAGCAAAAACGATAGAAATACCAAGAACAATATTTAACATTCTTTTCATTGCACTTCCCATTTCTCCAAATGCCATCATTCCACCACAAGCACAAATTGCTAAAATTCCTATAGTTTTTGCAACTGGTCCAGTAAACGATTTTAATAATTTATCTAATGGTCCTTCCCATGGCATATCTGTAGATGAAGCGAAACTAAATTGACTAACAATTATAAGTAACATTACTACAAGAATAAATTTATAATTCTCTTTTAACCAACCTCCTTTTTGAGATTTTTTTGCTCTGTTTTTAAT
>NZ_JRJZ01000092.1:0-341 GCF_000800875.1 Cetobacterium sp. ZWU0022 | reverse complement strand
CAAGTAATGTTTTTATAACTTTTAATTCATTATCTTTTTTTGCTTTAATTTCATTTTCTAATCTATCAACTTTTTCTTTTTGTTTTTCTAATCCATCAATCATTAAATCATATTCTTTATATTTATAATCTAATTTTTTCTCAATTTCTTTTAATTTTAAATCAGATTCTTTATATCCTTCTCTTTCACCTATCATTAATTGAGTTTGCATTTTATTAGTCAAAGATTCTTTTAGCTGTTCATTTATCATTATATCTTTTGTTATAGCTTCCAATCTAAAGTTTGTTAATACATTTTTTGCAAGTTCTCTTGGATTTTCAACTTCAAGTTCTTTCATTCTA
>NZ_JRJZ01000112.1:0-809 GCF_000800875.1 Cetobacterium sp. ZWU0022 | reverse complement strand
TAATAAATAAAATAACTCTTATCTGAGGAAAAGCTAGAGTCAATCTAGCTTTTTTTATTTTTTGTAAGTTCTAAAAAATGTTCCTTGAGCCATTTCTTTTTAGCATTAATTTTCTTTACTAAGTCAAATTCTAGTTTTTTAAAAATTTTTTCTTCCGTTTCTCTTCATAAAAATTTTTTAAAAAATGCTCCGTAAACTTCGCAAATTTGACTTATCAAAAATTAATGCTTTTGAAATTTTCAGCTCAAGAACATGAATTTTTTAGAACCTTAACAACAAAATAATTTCAAAAAGTTGATTTTTCTTTTCTAGCTTTTCCTTCTCTTTAATCTGATCTATTTCTTTTTTATAAAAACTTTTTGAAAATAACTAAAAGATTCAAAGGGTCTCGCCCCCTTGACGGCGAAGCTAAGAACATTGAATTTAAAAAATTAATAATTAGGAGTGAGTGCTTTGGAACTTGAAAAACTGCTTAGTAATGATGAACCTTTAAATATATCTACTTATCACACTTTAAAAAATAGATTAAAAGATTACCAAGCTGTTGTAATATTAACAGATGAAAATAAGGTTTTTCTTCATTCTGAAATTGAAACAGCCTTAATCCAAATCGAAGAACAGATAAAAGGCTTACATAACTATAAACTTGAAATTTTATAAAAAAGGAGATATACAAATGTTTAATAAAGAAAAGTTTGAAGAAGTATTAAAAGAAAATTTTTTAGAAAAGTATGATGATGATAAAATAATAGTAAAAGATGGAGTTTATAGCCTTGCTTATACAACTTCAGAAGATAATAAAGATGAAT
>NZ_JRJZ01000124.1:0-38893 GCF_000800875.1 Cetobacterium sp. ZWU0022 | reverse complement strand
CGCTATCAGATAGCTCGGGATTTTAAGTCCCGTGCGTCTACCTATTCCGCCACCCAGGCTGATCGCTTTCGCTCTCAACAAATTAATAATACCACAATTAATACTTTATGTCAACAAGTTTTTTTGTTTTTTTTAATAAATGTCTTTATTGCTTTTTCTAAAGTTTAATGCTACTATTAGATATGTTTTAAATTTTTATAATTTATAGGAGATTTTATGCCAAAAAAACAACTAATTTCAGAACATCACGTTCTTCAACTAGCAACTTTCGCCGGAAAAATAGTATTAACTAGCGGTGGAGAAGTTTACCGGGTTGAAGATATTATTTCTCGTATCGGTCAACATTTTAATTTAAAAATTGATTGCTTTGCTACTCTTACTTGTATAATTGTTTCAGGAAAAAATAAAGATGGTGAAATTGTTTCTTTGGTAGAAAGAATCAATTCTAGGTCTTCAAATCTCGATAAAATTCATCAAGTTCATAAGATTATTAAAGAGATTGATTCATACACATTCCTTGAACTGAAAAGATCTTTAGAAGAGATTGACAAGATTAAAGCATATGGCTTTGGAATGAATTTAGCTGCTTCGGCTTTAGGAGCCGCTAGTTTTGTTGTATCTTTTAAAGGTGGAGCAAACGATTTTGCCGCTGCCTTTGTCGCTGGTGCTGGTGTAGCTCTTTTTTCATATATCGTTTCTGGGCTACAATTAAATAGCTTTTTTATAAATCTAATATCTGGAGCTATCTGTGCTCTAGTTTCAAATCTTTTTTATATAAATGGGGTTATTTCTAGTCCATCAATTAGTATAATCTCCTCTTTAATGTTACTCGTTCCAGGAGTCGCTTTTATAAATTCTATTAGAGATATTATAGCAGGTGATTTAATCTCAGGTACATCTAGAGCAACAGAGGTTCTAATGACTGGAGGCGCTATCGCTATCGGAGCTGGACTTGTCACTAAATTATTCTATAACTTTGGAGGGTTTTAATGTTTCTTATAGAGGTTATTTTTGCTTTTTTTATTACAGTTAGCTTTGCTATACTCTTCAACGTTAGAGGAAAATTAATCATGTACTCTGGCATTGGAGGTGCTATCAGTTGGTTTTTCTATCTTTTTTTTACAGAGAAAGGTTATTCATATTCAACTTGCTACCTTCTAGCTACAGCTATAACGGCATTTTATTCTGAAATGATGGCTAAAAAAGTGCAGACTACAGTCCCAACTCTACTTATAGCTGCACTTATTCCTATGGCACCTGGTGGTGGTGTATATTTTACTATGTTACACCTTATACAAAACAGATATCAAGAGTTTATGTTAAAAGGAATGGAAACCTCAATAATTGCTGGTTCTATGGCCCTAGGAATCATCTTAGTTACTACATGTTTTAGAATTTTCCACGTTACAAAGAAGTAATACTTCTTTTAGTATCTTCATCCCTACACTTATTTCTTCTAGGGATGAAGATATGAAACTTAATCTAATTTTACAAACATCTCTTTTATCCTTATAAAATATTGCTCCAGGCAAAAGTGCTACACCTTGCTCTTTACATTTTTGATATAACTTCTCTCCATCAATATTATCTGAAAGTTTTATCCAAATAAAAAAACCACCCTCTGGAATATGCATAATCTCTAAATTTTCAAGATTCTCTAGCAATTTCAGTATAAACTTTTGCTTTTCTCCAAACTCTTTTCTTAATATCTTTAAATGCTCTGCCAATTTATTTTTAACGATAAATTTTTCAAGAATTTTTTGATTTACACCTGACGTTGTCGTATCCAACCCATACTTTATCAAGAGAACTCTCTGAGCAAGCTTTTCAGGAACTATCATAACAGCTAATCCTATCCCAGGCATAAGAATTTTGGAGTATGTTTTTATATATATGACTCTTTCACTTCCTAACTTGTCTAAACTTTTTAAACTTTTTGGTTTTTCATCAGAATAATAAAAATCTGAAAAACTATCATCCTCAACTATATAAAAACTATATTTTTCGGCTAATTTTAAAAGTTTTTTACGTTTTTCTATCGACCATTTAACTCCTGTGGGATTTTGAAAGTTTATACACTCATATATAAAATCTATTTTTTCTTTTTTTAAAATTTCTTCAAACTCTTCTAAATCCCATCCATCATTTTTTATATCCAAAGTCCTTATATTACACCACCCTTTAAAAATATTTAAAGCGTTCGGATAAGTTGGATCTGACAATGCAACAATAGGTTTAGTTTCTTTTGAAAATAATTTTATTACAATATCTAATGCCTGCTGAGTTCCTGATGTAATTTGTATATTTTCCTTCTTAACAAAAATATCCTCTTTTTCAAACTCTTCAGATAAAAGCTCTCTCAAACTTTCAACTCCTTGAACATTTTGATATTGAAAAATATCAGCGCCATACTCAGAAAAAACTTCCTCTAGAAACTTACGATATTCATCTAAAGGAAAATAATTCGAACTTGGTGTTCCGTTAGAAAAATTGATTTTTTTCTCTTTTAAACTTTGACCATATTTGAAACTATCTATTAAAGGCAACTCTTTTTTTTCTACTTTAAATTCACAAATCTCTTGTACATAGCATCCTTTTCCTGAAATTTTCTTTATCAATCCCTTCTCTTCTAGTAGATGATAACTTTGAATAACAGTATTTTGATTTACATCTAGTTTTATTGCAACCTGACGTATTGATGGTAATTTTTCTCCACTCGAAATTTCACCACTCAATATCTGTTTTTTTATGCATTGGTAAAGCTGAATATAAATACTTTCTTTTTTATTTTTATCTATTTTTATCTTTACTTTAGACATAGAAACCCCTCTAAATCTTTATTATGTTACATATATAATACAACTATTTTTCTAAGAATCCAATCACTTATTTATATAGAGATAAAATTGATTTTCTAAAATTTTTAAGCTATAATTAAAGGATGAATTATATTTAAAATGGGGGAATTTTATGAAAGAAAAACACAAAGAGATGGGAGAGCAACCCATTGGAAAACTGCTCGTTAAATTTTCACTTCCAGCTATCATTGGAATGTTCGTCAACGCGTTATACAACATCGTCGATAGAATTTATATCGGGAACATCCCTGAAATTGGCCCTTTAGCCATTGCTGGTGTTGGTGTAGTATTTCCAATTATGATTATTTCAATTGGATTTTGTCTTTTAATTGGTCTCGGTGGTGCTACTAACATCTCAATTGCATTAGGAAAAAAAAGAAAAGATTTAGCAGAAAAATATTTAGGAAATGCTACTTCACTTGCTGTTATCTTCGGTATTATTTTAACCTTTATAATAATATTTTCCATGGATTTATATATTGGTAAACTTGGTACTAGCCCTGCAACTGAACCTTTTGCTAGAGACTACCTTACGATTGTAGCTCTAGGTTTTCCTTTTTTAACTGTTGGATATGCTACAAATGCTGCTGTTAGATCTGATGGTAATCCCAAAATTTCTATGATTACTCTTCTTTTAGGAGCTATCACAAATATTATTCTTGATCCAATTTTTATATTTTGGTTAAATATGGGAGTTAAAGGAGCAGCTTTTGCTACTATAATTTCTCAAATTATTTCAGCTCTATGGACAGTTGGATACTTCACTTCTAAATACAGTGGAATAAAACTTCATTTAAATAATCTAATCTTAGATTGGAAAAGAGTGAAAGATATCTTTATTATAGGTGCTGGGCCATTTGTACTGCAAATTGGTTCTAGTGTTGTTAGCTTTGTTTTAAACAGTACACTTATGAAACATGGTGGAGATGTAGCTGTTGGTGCTATGACTATCGTAAATGCTGTAAATACATTTATTTTTATGCCAATTTTTGGTATAAATCAAGGAGTACAACCCATATTAGGTTTCAACTATGGAGCTAAGCTTTATCATAGAGTTAGGGAAGCCTTCATGCTTGCTGTTAAAGGTGCAGTCACAATATCAGTTATTGGATTTCTTGCAATTCAATTTCTATCTAAATATTTTATCGTTATATTTACTAGCAATCCCGAACTTTTAGATGCCGCTTCTAAAGGTCTTAGAGTTTTTACTCTTATGTTTCCTTTTATAGGATTCCAAATTATAGCTGCGATATATTTCCAAGCCACTGGAAAACCAAAAACTACAATGTTTTTAAGTTTATCAAGACAAGTACTTTTCCTAATACCACTTGTACTTATCTTTTCAAATATATGGGGAGTAAAAGGTGTTTGGATGGCTGTTCCTTGCGCCGATATACTATCTGTTATTGTTACTTTTATTATGACAAAAAAAGAGATGAAAACTCTTAAAATTTTAGAAAATGAAGAGGATATGAGAAAAAATGTCAATACAAACGAATCAATTAGAGAATCAAGCAATCAATAAACTTTTTTATAAATTTGCTATTCCGGCATCTATTGGAATGCTTGTAAATTCACTTTATGTTGTTGCTGATGGAGTTTTTATCTCAAGAGGAATTGGAAGTGTCGGAATAGCCGCGGTTAATATAGGTTATCCTATAATTAATTTAACCGCCGCTTTAAGCTTAATGTTTGGAGCAGGAGGAGCTACTTTAATATCTCTAAAAAGCGATGACCAAACTTTTAAAAACAAATGCTTTACATATACAATTTTTTTAAATCTTATTTTTTATATACTTATAGCATCTTTAGTATTTATATTTCCTAATCAAATTATGAAGTCATTAGGAGCTACAGAATTATTGCTTCCTATGGTTAAAGGCTATATGTATCCTTGTATTATAGCTGCATTTTTCCTAATGTTATCAATATCTTTAAATGCTATTGTTAGAAATGATAATGCTCCTAAAAAAGCCATGAATTCTCTTTTTATTGGAGCTATAACAAATATTGTATTAGATTATATATTTATATTTGTTTTAAAAATGGGGATTGAAGGTGGTGCTTACGCTACTGCAATCGGGCAAATTCTTTCTGCAGTTTACCTTTGTTTACACTTCCCTAACTCAACTTTTAAATTGGATTTTAATCTAAAACATATTGAATGGAAGCTTATGGGTAAGATTTGCTCTCTTGGTTTTTCATCCTTTATTTTAGAGTTTGCAGTTATGGTTATAACAATACTTTTAAATATAACTCTTTCTAAATCTGAAGGGCAAATCGGAGTTGCTGCATACGGAATTATTTCATACTCATTTGTTATTTACAGAATGCTATTCACTGGTCTAGCTCAAGGAATTCAACCTTTAGTTAGTTTCAACTACGGAAGACGTAATTATAGAAGAGTTTTAAAAATATTTAGATATTCGCATAGATTCTGCTTTATTGCAGCTACCATCGCTTTGATTATTGTAAAAATATTTGCCTTAGATGTCGTTAAAATATTTACAACAGAATCTGATCTTTTTGAATATACAACAAAAGGGTTATTCCTATACTCAAGTGCTATTATATTTGTAGGAGCTAATTTCATGAATATATCTTATCTTCAAGCAATGGATAAAGCTCTACTCGCTAATATCATATCTGTTTGTAGAGGCGTTGTTTTCATGGGAATCGGAATTGCTATTCTTCCTAAATTTTTCGGAGTTAATGGAATATGGTTAACACTTCCATTTGCAGATGTTTTAACATTTATTTTAACTCTTATGATTTTCAAAGTTTTTGGAATTAACAAAACTTTAAAAAAATCTGGAATATAAAAAAACTCAGAGCTAATAATTAGCTCTGAGTTTTTTTTATCTTATGAAATGAGTATATTTTTTATTCTCTTTTTCAGGTGGTGCAATCTTATCTTTTGTATAATCTACCATTTTCAATAACCATGCCATATTTTTTCCTAAAACTCTCATTATTTGAGTTCCTTCCTCATCCTGTTCAACTTCTCCAGGTCTTAAACCATGTATTACACTCCAATAATTAGTCGTAGGCATTAGCATTTCTGAATAATTAAGATAATTATTTAACTGATCAAACGTTGGAACTCCACCAGAACGTCTTACTGCAACAACAGAAGCACCAACCTTGTGTCTAAATATTCCCCCATTAACTGACGCAACATAAAAAGCTCTATCTAAAAACGATTTCATTGTAGCACTCATTGCTGCAAAATGAACAGGTGATCCTAATAAAACCCCATCCGCTTCCTTTATTTTTTGAACCCACTCATTCACATATACATCATCTTGTAAAACACATTTTTCATTTCTATTTTTTGCACATCCATTGCAACCTACACAACCTCTTATGTTCTTATTTCCTACATGAACTATTTCTACTTCTATCCCTTCATTTTGTAACTCTTCTGCAACCATTTTTAATGCAAAGTATGTATTTCCCTTCTCTCTTGGACTTCCATTAAACGCAACTACCTTCATAAAGACCTCCTTTTTTTATTATAATCTTAATTATATAACAATTTCTATTTTTTTTCAGCTTAAAATAGTGTAATATATAAAAATAATGTAATTTTCTTTAATTCAGGAGGATAAATTTATGAAAAATATTTTAATTGGTGTAACTGGTGGAATTGCTGCCTATAAATCAGCTAATATTATATCTATTTTAAGAAAAAAAGGATACAACGTTAAAGTCATTATGACTGAAAGCGCAACTAATATAATCACACCTCAAACTCTAGAAACTCTTTCTAGAAATAGAGTTGTAACTGACATGTGGGAGAGAAATCATCAAATTGAAGTAGAACATATCTCTTTAGCTGATTGGGCTGACGTTTTTTTGATTGCCCCTGCAACATATAACATTGTTGGAAAAGTAGCCAATGGGATTGCTGACGATATGCTCTCTACAGTTATTTCAGCTTGCAGAAAGCCTGTATATTTTGCTTTAGCTATGAATGTAAACATGTATGAAAATCCCATTTTAAAAGCTAATATAAAAAAACTAGAAAATCTAGGATATAAATTCATAGAATCTGACGAAGGATTTTTAGCTTGTAACGTTAATGCCAAAGGAAGATTAAAAAATGAATTAGAAATTGTTGAAATAATTGAAAATGATATTTTATCTCCACTACCTAAAGTTTTGAAAGGAAAAAAAGTTCTTATCACAGCTGGAAGAACAGAGGAAGCTTTAGATCCTATAAGATATTTTTCTAATAGATCTAGTGGACAAATGGGATACTCTTTAGCTAAAGTAGCTATAGAGTTAGGTGCCGATGTTACCTTAGTTTCTGGTCCTACCAATCTTGAGATTCCACATGGTTTAAAAGAGTTTGTGAGGGTAAGAAGCGCAGTTAATATGTTTGATGCTGTTATGGAAAGATTTGATACTCAAGATATCGGAATAGCTTGTGCTGCTGTTGCTGATTATAGACCAAAAGATTATTCTGAACAAAAAATAAAAAAAGCAGATGGTGAATTAACAATTGTTCTAGAAAGAAATCCTGATATTCTTTTTAATATGGGACAAAAAAAGAAAAATCAAATTCTTGTTGGATTTGCAGCAGAAACAGAAAATATAATTGAAAATGCAAATAAAAAGTTGATTAAAAAAAATCTAAATCTAATAGTTGCTAACAATGCTGAAAATATGCAAAAATCTACAAATAGTATTCAAATTATAAAAAAGAATGGTGAAAATATAATTTTTGATGAACAGCCTAAAGCTGAAATTGCAAAACATATCTTTAATGAAATTCTTAAAGAGTTATAATATTTAGTTTTTTAATTTGGGGGGATTTTTTATGAAAAACTACATTTTCATATTTACATTAACTCTGACTTTAATTGGGTGTATCGGAATCCCAGAAATAAAAGAAAGTCAGATTAGAGATTTAAAGAAAGATAGTCTTAAAACTAATTCTCATGAAGTATTTTTCTCTAAAAAATGGTGGCTATATACTAATGATAATACTTTAATCCAACTAATAGATGAAGTTTTATTAAAAAACTCTCAAATAAAAGTTGCAAAACTTAATGTAGAAAAAGCCTTATACACACTAAACTCTACAAAATTTTCAAATGTATCCCCAATTGCTATCAGCGGAAATTATAATAGAGCACGTCTAGATACATCAGTTTATACTGATCTTCCAATAAAAGATATTAAAAATAGTGAAACTATAGATACTGGTATTTTATCTTTAAATGCCGAATATATTTTCGATATTTGGGGAAAATTTGAAGCATTAAAAAATAGAGCTGAGTACTTTAAAGATGGAAATGAACTTCAACTCGATTGGACCACTTTAACTCTTTCAACTTTTGTTAGTAATTTATACGCTAACTATATTTTGCTTTCAAAAGAAGAGCAAATTCTAAATGAAAGACTACTTATTGCCAAAGATTTTATATCTTTCGAAACAACTCTTTATTCTACCGGAGCCGCAAATAGATCCTCTATTTTAGAGTCCAAAAATTATCTAAATAATATCATTCAATCACTAAATAGTACTGCTCAACAAAAAACAATTATACAAAATACTCTCTACTCTTTAGTTGGTGAAATAAAATCAGAAAAAATAGATATTGCTCTAAATACAATTGAAAAAGAAGTATTTAATTTTCCATTTTTTATAACTACACCTGAATTTATTGATTCTGATGTGATTATCAATAGATCCGATGTTAAATATTACCTTACTTTAATCTCTGGACAAAAAGAAAATTTAAAAGCTTTAACAGCTGATTTTTATCCTAGAATATCTATAAGTGGACAATATCAATATTATAGTCTCAATATACAGGATTTATTAAAATCTGAAACCAATTTATGGAATATAGGTCCAAGTTTCTATCTTCCACTATTTAATAGAAGAATACTAAAAGAAAACTATAAGATTGCTGGAATTGATTTAAATATCTTCATCGAAAATTATAATAACAACGTTATCAGGGCTTATCAAGATATTAATAACAACTTGAATGACCTTAAGATTGCAAATAATAATAACAACCTACAGAAAAAAAATTATAATAATTCAAAAACTAATTATGAGGATGCTAAATTACTTTTTAAAATTGGTCGTATGTCTAAATACGAACTTCTCAAATGTGAAAACGATTTACTAAGTGCTAAGTTCAATTATATTTTGAACAGTTTCAATCTTTATCAAAGTCAAATAAAACTAGTAGAATCCTTAGGTGGTTACTATGAAAATAAAGGTGATATAAATGGAAATTAAAAATAATGTTAAAGCTTATAAAAAAATCTCACTTTTTCTTACGGCTATATTTTCTTTTAGTATTTTATATTTTATTTATTACTCTCTTTTTTTAAGAAACTATATAAAAACTGAGAATTCTTATATTGCAGGAAATCAAGTTACAGTTACTGCTCAAATCCAAGGTATTATAAAGGAGATTTCCGCTGAGGAAACACAGCCTATAGTTTCTAACTCATCAATCATCAAGATAGATCCGATAGATTATCAGATTGCATTAAATAACTCAAAAGCTAATTTAGCTAATGCAGTAAGAGAATATTATAGTCTACAAAATAATATTGTATTAAAATCAGAAGCACTCAAAACAGCTGAAGCAAATCTAAATATAGCATATAAAACTCTGCAGAGAGAAGAGATTTCTAACAAAGCTGGAATTACAAGTAAAGAGGATTTTGATTTAGCTGCTTTTAAATATACAAGTAGTAAAAACAGCTACGAACAAAGTTTAATAAATTTGAATAATAGTAAACTTCAAGCTTTAAGCTCAAATATTTACTCTCATCCTAAAGTTATTATTGCTATTCAAGATTTAAAAAAGAGTTTCTATGACTTAAAAAAAACTAATATCTCATCACCTATTTCTGGAATTATAGCACAAAAGCAAGTAGAAATTGGACAACAAGTCTCTGTAGGGCAACCTCTAGTTACTGTTATAAATCTAACTAAAACTTGGGTTACTGCAAACTTTAAAGAAACACAACTAGAAAATATAAAGTTAGGAAATAGCGTAGAGATAAAAAGTGATTTGAATGGAAAATTCTATAAAGGGGTAGTCACTGGAATTGCTCCTGGTTCTGGAAGTTCACTTTCTTTGATTCCCACTCAAAATGCTACTGGAAACTGGATTAAAGTGGTTCAAAGAGTTCCTGTGCGAATAGATTTTTATGAAAATTCACTGGAGGAAAATGGCCTACTACCTATTGGAACTAGTTTAAATATAAAAATAGATACATCTAAAATAATTGACTTTGATCCTTTATTTTCAGATCAAAAATTATTGATTGAAGATGATCATTCTGAAGAGTTGGATACACTTATTAAAAAAATCATTGAAGAAAATAGTATCTAGGAGGAACTCATGAATGCATCTATCATTTTTGCTACTATTGCTTTAGCTATAGGTTCCTTTATGAATGTACTTGATATGACTATAGTAAATGTTTCCTTAAGTCATATCGCTGGTGACTTTGGTGTAACAGCCACTCAAGGTACTTGGATTATTACATCATATGCTGTAGCTGAAGCCATATTTTTACCACTTATTGGTTGGTTAACTAAACGATTTGGTATTATTAGACAATATATTACGGCAACACTTCTTTTTACTTTAGCTAGTATGCTTTGTGGTTTAAGTCTATCTCTGGACTTTCTTCTGATTATGAGAGTTTTTCAAGGAATTGTTGGCGCTAGCATGATTCCACTCTCTCAAACTCTTATGTTAAAATTATATCCTAAAGAAAAAAAAGGAATTGCTCTTGGTATATGGTCAATGACTATAGTTTTAGCTCCTGTTATTGGACCAGTCTTAGGAGGATGGGTTACTGATACTGCCTCTTGGAGATGGTGCTTTTATATAAATCTTCCCTTTGGAATTCTATCTAGCTTAATTGTCTACTATATATTTAAAAATGAAATTCCAAAAGAAACCACTGCAAAGGAACCGGTTGATTTTATAGGATTTATCTTTTTAGCTTTTGGAGTTGGAGCACTACAACTGATGCTAGACAAAGGGAATGATCTAGATTGGTTTTCAAGCCCGACAATTGTAATTCTTGCCTTACTCTCTTTTATTTGTCTAACTATTTTAATAATCTGGGAGTGGTATCATAAAAATCCAGTTGTTAATATTAAACTTTTTTTAGATAGAAATTTTTGTGTCGGATCATTTACATTGATGTTTTCTGTTCTAGCTTATTTTAGTGGAGTTGTTGTCATTCCTATATGGCTACAAAACTATATGGGATACACTGCTTTTATGAGTGGACGAACAACTTGTACTCTCGGTATTGCAATTCTTATTGTTGCACCTATTTTAGGAAAAAAAATAGATTACCTTGATGCTAGAAAAACGGCTGCTTTTGGATTTTTAGTTTTAGGTCTCACAACTTTTTGGACTGCTAACTACTCACCTACGGTCACCTCAGAATATATCAGTTTTACTAGATTTTTAAATGGTTTTGGAGTTGGTATATTTTTTATCTCTCTAAACACGTTGACTCTTTCGAATATAAGTAGTGAAAACCTTGCTAGTGCATCCGGTATTTATAATTTTATGAGGAATATTGGAAGTAGTTTAGGAACATCTCTTGTTATTCCTGCTTGGAATCACACGATGGCATTTCACCACAATATGATGGCTAGCTCAATAGTTTCTACAAATCCTAAGATAGATAAAAGTTTAATAAAATCTGCGGAATATTTAAGTAATATTAATAACGAAGTTCAATTTCAATCATCTATCATGGGAATTAATGATATTTTAATTGGAAGTGCAATTATAGCTATTGTCTTAATTCCTTTTGTATTTTTAGCAAAATCAACTAAAAAATAAATAGCAAAAGCACTAGAATTTTTTAATCCTAGTGCTTTCTTCTACTCTCTATAACTGCTCCATGACATTTTAAATATTCTAAGTCTTCTCCTGATATAACTATATCAGAATATCTCTTTTTATCCAAATTGTCTGAAGTTAGCCTTATCTCATCTCTTTTTATTTTAACTCTTTTTATATATGTTTGGTCATGGTAATTTAAAACACAAACTTTCCCATCTATACTTTCTATCTCCTTCTTCAACGGATTAATAATTACTAAATCACCATCCGAAAGTGTGGGAAACATCGAATCACCACTTACTTCTACCATAAAAGCATTCTTAGGAACACCTGTATTTGGAATAGAAGTTAGCAACTCCATTCTTGTGTTATCTTCGAAATTTGCATGTCCTAAACCTGCCGCAGCTTTTCCAAGGACAGGTAATGAGATTATCTGTGCTTTCTTTTCCTCTTTTAATACTACAGATTCCTCTAATTTCTTTTTTATTAAATCTGGAGTTCTATCATAAGCAATAACATACCTTATCTCATCAGCCTCTTTTTCTGAAGATATAAATTTTTCTATAAATCTCTCTATAAAATCATCCTTTGGAATCCTAATTCCTTTACGGTAATGTCCGACTACAGATAGAGAAGATTCCGTTTGCTTTGCTACATACTCTAAGGTATAATTATTTTTTATCATAAATTTTTCTAAATAAATACCGAATCTTGTCTTCACTTCTTCCTCCCATCGCTCTTTTTTATCATTATACTATTTTTCTACAAAAATGTAAAAAAATATTTGATTTTTTTTCTACATTAAAGTATAATTCTATTAGATAATTTTTATATTTTTTTATTTTTCACTTGTACAATTATGTAGAAGAATCTAAGGAGGGGAATTTTAATGAGATTTAAAAGAGTTTCTAATCACTTTTGGAGAGTTGAATCTAATGGTATTCTTATTGTTGGAACTTGGGAGCAATGTCAAAAAGAGCTTCATAATTTATGCTTAGATAAATATCTTTTAAAAAATTAATATTCTTTATCTAGAGATTAAATAAACTTTGTTATATAATATAAAGTAAACTAAATTTAATCTTGGAGGTTTTTATGATTTTTGGTGAAAAAATTAAAATCAATTTTGAAAATATAGAGAACGGAACTAAGCTAACTATTTCAAATTTTCCAAAAGGAGTTACTATTACAGCTTTAGATTTTGGAAAAGATTTAGCTAAAAGGACTATGGAAGGATATTCTCCAAATCCACTTGAAGAGATTGATGTTATATCTGGTATAAGTGAAGAAACTACTACTGGTGAAGATATCACTTTCATATATACTCACGGAGATTTTATCTCTAGTATAATTCTTGTTGGAGCTCTTTGTAAAAAACTTCTTCAGTCTATTCCAACTGTCACTCCTCTTGAAATTGGCGGAATTTTCCATGGAGAAAAAAATGAAGCCTATATCAGAGTTGCTATTCAAAAGATGGTTATTACAAATGATGCACTTGGAAGCTCTCTTGAAATAAATCTTCCTTTCAATACAAACATGAATCTATTTAAAAATAGATTTTCTAATATAGCTTTCTCTTTAATTCCAGAAGTTCAAGCTATACAATTTGGACTTGGAACTGCAATATCTAAAAAAGCTAACTCTAATTTAGGTACAATCCCTAAAAGAGTAGAGGTTTCTTTTGCCCCTCATGAAGAAAGTAAAATTCCTGCTTTAGCTCTTGTTTACGATATAGTTTTTGAAAGTCTAGCAGTATTTACTTTAGTTAATTTATAAATATTTTATTATATAATAAACAAATTTTACTGTATTTTCATATTGAAAGAATATATTTTACTTCTTATTCATAATAAAGGTATTATAATCATATATATCGTTAAAATACAGTACTTTAGGAGGAAAAAATGCAAAAACTTCTTAATGATTTAATTGAAAAACATAGAGTAATCACAGAACAAGGAAAAGTAGCAAGCTATATACCTGAATTAGAAAAATCTAACCCTAGGGATCTAGGAATATATGTCTTAGATAATGATGGGAATGAGTATTTTGCAGGTGATTATAATGTTAAATTTACTGTTCAAAGCATATCTAAAGTTGTAGCTTTAATGTTAGCTATTTTAGATAATGGCGAGGAATATGTTTTCTCTAAAGTTGGAATGGACCCTAGTGGTGATCCATTTAATTCGTTTAGAAAACTTGAGACTTCTAGTAGAAGAAAACCATATAATCCAATGATAAATGCTGGTGCTATCGTTGTTTCTTCTATGATAAAAGGTGATGATGCTAAGCACAGATTCAACAGGCTTCTTGAATTTTTTAAAAAAATAACGGAAGACCCAACTTTAGAATTAAATCCAAAAGTCTATTTAAGTGAAGCTGAAACGGGAAATAAAAATAGAGCTATGGGTTATTACTTAAAAGCTGAAGGAATAATCACTGGAAATGTTGAGGATGCTTTAGAAATATATTTCAAGCAATGCTCGATTGATGTTACAGCTAAAACAATTGCTAAATTAGGATTATTCTTAGCTAATGAAGGTAAACTATCTAATGGTGAACAAGTCGTTTCAGAGCGTGTAAGTAGAATAGTTAAAACTCTTATGGTTACATGTGGAATGTATGATAACTCTGGTGAGTTTGCCGTTAGAGTTGGATTGCCTTCTAAAAGTGGTGTTGGTGGTGGAATTGTATCAGTTGTTCCCCATAAAATGGGAATTGGAGTATATTCACCATCTCTAGATCAAAAAGGAAATCCTATAGCTGGAGTTTCTCTACTAGAAGAGCTTTGTTCTGAACTTAAATGTAGAATATTTTAAAAAAATGGATGGACCATAGTGTCCATCCATTTTAAATATCCCAGTCTTTAAATATACTTTTTTTACTATAACTTTCTAAATTTTTTTCTTCTAACAACCTTCTTTTAGAGTTTAAAATATTTCCTTCACCTCTGTTGTTATATTCAAAGAATCTTGCATCATCAGGAGAAAATCCAGACATCGAATCCCATCCTAAATCTCTTATATGACCTCCTAAGTTTGAGTTCATAACCACAGCACTTGGATTATATCCCTCTCTTTTCCCAGGATGCCAAGGTCTTCCTATAAAAATAGTATTTTTTTCTCCATCACTTACAAAGTTACAATTATCAAATATATATCCAATCTCTTCTGTTTCTAATGTTGAAGGTGCCATTACATACCCTACACCAGTTTCTCTAGGTATCGAATATATTTCACAATTTTCAAAGTAAGCATGTGCTCCTCCAAATATAAAATCAACATTTCCTTCTATATAGCTATCCCTATAATACTGTCTTCCCCTATTTGCATAAAGAGTATCTTGAAAACCTAAAAAATCACACTCTTCAAAATAAGATTGATCTGCATCATTTTTTAGGGCTACTGCTTGCTTATTTTTTAAATCTGAATTTGGATAATCAAACTCATTTTTAAAAACTATTTTTTTAGCTGTGAATCCCTTTCCATTTTCAGTTATTGTCACAGATGCACTTCCTGTAGTTCCGTATGTTTTTTCTGGATTTTCCCTCATTATTGTTCCTGAAGCATCATCCCAAACCAAAATTACCTTTCCTCTTTCTTCACCAATCAAAGTAATATTTGGCTTATCAATAACAATTTTCTCTCTGTATATACCATTTTTTAAATATATTGTTGCTTGTTCTTGTTGAATGTTATTTATTACATTTTGAAGACTATAACTATCATCGATCTGTATTAACACTTTATCACATCCCACATCTTTTATTTAAAGAGTTACTCCATTTTTAAAAATAGCAATCTCTTTAAAATTATTTAATTCGTTATTAGTTTTTTTCCCCTCAACAACATCGACTATATAATCTATAAACTCATCCGCTAGATTTTTCATAGTGACATCCTCATTTAGTAATTTTCCAGCATCAAAATCTATCCATTTTGGCTTCTTTTTAGCTAATTCACTATTTGTTGATATTTTTACCGTTGGAATAAATCCACCATAAGGTGTTCCTCTTCCTGTTGTAAATAACACAATATGAGATCCTGCAGCTCCTAAAGCTGTAGTTGCTACTAAATCATTTCCTGGAGCCTCTAATAAAATAAGACCTCTTTCTTTTACAACTTCACCATATTTTAAAACATCTTGAACTTTTGAAATACCAGATTTTTGAGTACACCCCAAAGATTTATCTTCTAGTGTTGTAATTCCGCCCTCTTTATTTCCTGGTGATGGATTCTCATAAATACATTGATCATATGATATGAAATATTTTTTAAAATTGTTAACCATATCTACAGTTTTATTAAAAACATTCTCTGTCACACATCTTTCCATGAGTAAAGTCTCCGCTCCAAACATCTCTGGAACCTCTGTCAATATAGTAGTTCCATTATGTTCTACTAGATAATCTGAAAACTCTCCTACAAGAGGATTAGCTGTAATTCCAGAGAAACCATCAGACCCTCCACACTCAAGTCCAATCACTAGTTCTCCAAACTCTTTCTCAACTCTTTCCTCTGATAAAATATTATCATATAACTCTTTTAGCAATTTTATTCCATCTTCAATCTCATCTTCAACATCTTGAGCTATTAAAAATCTAACTCTAGTAGAATCATACTCTCCTAAAGTTTCTTTAAACTCCTTCACCTGGTTATTTTCACATCCCAATCCAAGAACTAATACTCCTCCTGCATTTGGATGTTTGACTATATTTTGTAAAATTGTTCTAGTGTTGATGTGATCCTCCCCAAGTTGAGAACAACCGTAATTATGTTTGAAAATATTTAAGCCATCAAGACTCGATATATCAAATTTTTTCTTAAACTCATTTATTATATTCTCTCCAACTCCATTCACACAACCAACTGTTGGAACTATCCACAATTCATTTCTAATACCAATTTTATTATTTTTTCTTGAGTAAACCTTCACTTTTCTAGATTTATTTTTTTCTAAATCAAAATCATTTAAATTAGAATATGAGTATGTATCTAAATCACTCAGATTTGTTTTCAAATTATGAGTATGAATCCATTCACCAAGTTCTATTTTTTTTAAACTGTGACCTATAGGCATCCCATATTTTATTATATTTTTTCCACTTTCAATAGTTTCTATCGAAAATTTATGACCTTTTTTTATGTCCTCTTTTATCTCTATTTTTTTTCCATCTATCTCTACATTTTCGCCCTTAGAAATAAAACATAAGGCAACACCTACATTATCTTTTTTATTAATTTTTATATACTTTTTCATATTGCCCCTCTTTTAAAGCGTTTAATTTTATCTTAATCTCTTATTTTCTGTCCAGTATTACCTGTTATTTCCACATTTTCAAAAATTATATTTTCTGAATTCTTTATAATAAATCCTGCTTTAACCTCTTTTTCAATAAAAGACATCATAGCTGGATAATCCTCTTCAATTTCATCTTCTGTAAACTTGATATTGATATTTTTAAACTTTATATTCTCAATAGGTTTTTCCGGTAGTCCATATAAAAATCCGGCACAAACCTCTGTATTTTCACATTCAATATTTTCAAAAACTAAATTTTTTATATGTGGAGTCCCTTTATCTATTGGTAATTTTTCCTTTGAATAAACATACTCCGTCTTTCCATCCGGATCACAAAAATAAAATGAATTAAATACAAACGGCACTTTCACTTTATCCATGTATACATCTCTCACTGTTATTCCATCAACTACCCCAGTTTCTCCTCTTCCTCTTCTAGTTTTCACCCTAATTCCTTTGTCAGTTTTATAAAAAATACATTTCTCAATCACTATATTTTTTACTCCTCCAGACATCTCGCTTCCTATTACAACTCCTCCATGTCCATATTTCATATGGCAGTGCTTTATTATAAAGTTCTCTGATGGAGTTTTCAATTTTTCACCTAAATATAATTTTCCAGATTTTATAGCTATACAGTCATCTCCTACAGAAAAATCTATTCCTAGATATTCAACATTTTTACAAGATTCTGGATCTATTCCATCTGTATTTGGTGAATCAGCTGGATTTTCTATTTTTAAATTTATGAATCTTAAATTCTCACAAAAGAAAGGATGAACCGTCCATGAAGGCGAATTCTTTATTGTTATTCCCTCTAATACAACATCTTTACAGCTATTTAAAAATATTGATCTTGGTCTCCAAGCTCCTCTTCTAACTTTTGGATTTTCCCACCAATTCTCTTTAGAAGCTTGCCCATCAATAATACCTTCGCCCAATATTTTTACATTCTGAACATTGATTCCTGTTATTATAGAAGAGAAACTATCTAATGGATTTCCCTCCCAAGTTCCTAAATAGTATTCTTCATCTTTTTCATTTTCAATAAATCCTGGTAAAATTCCAAAATTTTTTCTTACTGTGTCTCCTAAAATTTGAGCACCTCTAGCTAATTCTATAGTTATATCACTTTTTAAAAATAGAGATGTAACTAAATATTTTCCTGCAGGAATAAAAACTCTTCCATTTTTAGGACAAGACATAATTGCTGTTTGTAAAGGAAGAGTATCATTTGATACTCCATCCCCTTTAACACCAAATTTTTTAACGTTAAGAGTAAAACTCTCAATCGCTGTTTTGAACTCTTTCGTTAGAACTTGATTATCTTCTTCAAAAATTTCTAAAATATAGTTCGTATCTGGTTCTAAATTGTAAATACTGTTTACCACTTTTTCAACTGTAAAGATTCTATCTCCAATTTTTGCAGTTAATTTTCTTTTTAAATAAAATTTATCCTCGTTATCTATTACAAATGTTATACTTCTTGAATTTATTAGAGCTATATTTATGTTCATACTTCTCCCCTTTTATCCTTTTACTCCTCCAGCAGATATTCCATCAACAAAGTGTCTTTGTGCAGCAAAGAATACAAGCAATGAAGGTGTTAATCCTATTATTGACATAGCTAAAATCTGATTCCAGTTCACGTTACTACTTACATCCATAGACATTTTTAGTGCAAGTGCTACTGGGTATTTCTCTACACTTGATAAATAGATTAAAGGTCCCATAAAATCATTCATCGTCCACATAAATTGGAATAAAGCTACAGAGATTATTGCTGGTTTTAACATTGGAACCATAATATAAACCAATGTTTGTAAAGGGTTACATCCATCTACACAAGCAGCCTCTTCTATCTCTTTAGGCAATCCTCTGATAAACTGTATAAGCATAAATACGAAGAATGTATCTGTTGCAAATGCTGCTGGTACAAATAGCGGTAAATATGTATCAAGCCATCCAAAGTTTTTATACATCAAAAATTGTGGAATTCTTAAAACAACATTTGGAAGCAATAGTGTTGAAATTAAAATTCCAAATAAAATCTTCTTTCCTGGAAACTTAAATCTTGCAAAACCATAGGCAGTCAAAACAGCTGAAATTATTGTTAAAACAACTTTTGGAATTACAATTTTAAATGTGTTTAAAAAATATGTTGCAAATGTATATTCCGTTGATGTTTTCCATCCGTTTACATATCCTGTGAAATCAAATTTAAAATCTTTTGGAATAAAACCTATGCTTGTAAATATATCCGCATTTGTTTTGAATGATGCTCCTAATAACCAAATTAAAGGATAAAGCATTGCAATTCCAACTACAGCTAATATTGTGTATCTCATCCCTAACTTCATTGTTGCTATAATTGCTCTTTTCTTTGCTCTAGCCAAATTTTCTTTTCTTATCTCTTCTGTTATGCTTCCTGTTGATATATTTTTATTAATATTTTCCATTTTTTACTCCTCCCCACTATCAGAGTAGTGTACCCAATATTTTTGACTTCTAAACGAAAATAGTGTAAACACCATAATTATCATAAATAATATCCACGATATAGCCGATGCATATCCCATTTGATAATAATTAAATGCATTGTCATATATTAATAGTGGTAATAGTTTAGTTGAATTTAGTGGTCCTCCTCCTGTTATTATGTATGGCCCATTAAACTCTTGGAAGGCTTGAATTAATTGCATTATGAAGTTAAAGAATATAACTGGAGAAATCATAGGAATAGTTATGTGGAAGAACATCATCGTTTTTGATGCCCCTTCAATTCTTGCAGATTCATATAACTCTTCTGGAATATTTTTCAATGCAGCTAAGAAAATTACCATTGCTGATCCAAATTGCCAAGCTCTTAAAAGACTAACTGTGAATAGAGCATACTTAGGATCCCCTAACCATGATATTGATTCAAATCCTAGTGATCCTATTATTATATTTATCAATCCTTGATCCGAAAATAGAAATCTCCACAAAACAGCAATTGCCACACTTCCACCTAAAATCGATGGAATATAGTAAGCTGTTCTAAAGAAATTTATCCCTTTTAATTTATAGTTAAGTATATTTGCTATAAATAGTGCAAACGCAAGTTTTATTGGAACTGTTATAAATACATATTTCAATGTATTAGATAAAGTTTTTATAAATAATGGATCATTGAAAAGCTTAATATAGTTTGAAAGCCCTATAAATTTTGGAGCACTTAATAGGTTATAATTAGTGAAACTTAACCATAATGAAGATATAAATGGATAAGCTGTAAATACTAAAAATCCTATTATCCAAGGTGCTATAAATAAATATCCATTCATTTTTTTGCTTCTCATTATTCATCACATCCCTTTATTTTATCTAGGTATAAATATTCACTATATGCCATCAAGAATATTCCACTACCTTTAACATCATCTTTTACAACTGGCTCTGAAAGATAATATTCATAACTTCCATCTCTCTCTTCTCCTCCAAATCCACCTAGTCCTGCAACTAAACATATTCCACCTAATGTCAATTTACCATCATCTTTTTCCTCTAGATACTCTTTGCAAATTCCCTCAAAAGATTTTTTTCCTATTTCAGCATATTTTTCACTGATATACCCTAATCTTGCTCCCTTCATCATAGAATAAGCAATCATTAGACTTCCTGAAGTTTCCAAATAATTTCCTTTTTCAGTTTGCTTATCAACAACCTGATACCACATATCTTTTTCTAAATCTCTATATTGATCTATTCCTCTTATAGCTTCTTTAAATAGAATTTGAAGTCCTCTATATTCATTAAATATTTCTTCTGACATATATTCAAGAGTATCTACCATCGCCATTAAATGCCATCCAATTGCTCTCAACCAGAAATTTTTAGAAAGCCCTGTTTCCGGAACAATCCAACTACATTTTTTTGCAGTATCCCACCCATGATAATGAAGTTTTTTATTTTCATCAAACATATTTTCTCTAACATTTACAAAATGTTTAAATATATCTGAGTAATTTCTTTTTCCATTAAATTCCGTTTCATATCTTATATAAAATGGTTCAACCATATATAATCCATCTAACCAAACTTGATTTTCATATCTTTTTTTGTGCCAAAAATTTCCTTGAGCAACTCTTGGATGATCTAATATCTGATCATGAAGTTTCTCAATAGCCTTTCTATACTTTTCATCTCCTGTAAACTTATAAACATCAAATAAAACTTTCCCCGCATTTATATTATCTATATTAAATTCTGTTTTTTCATAACCTTTTATAACTCCATTTTCCCCAATAAATACATTCAGATAGTTATAAATAAAATCTAAATATTTTTTATTCTCTGTAGCTTTATATAGTAACATTGCCCCCTGTAATAGACATCCGTCTTCATAACACCACTTCCCTTTATAGGGTTCATAGCTTTCTAAATAATCAGCAATGTACTTTTCTGACCTTGATTTTATACAATCCATTATGTTACCTCCCATAATTATTTTACACTAGTATCCTAGTAAACATTTTGAAAAAAGTCAAGACTTTTTTATTTTAAAAAAGGTTTTTTTGTTTTTATATGGAAACTTATGTCTCTTTAATGTAAAACATTCGTTGTAAACAGATTGTTTTTATGTTTATTAATATTTTGCACATTTTAATATTTCTGGTATAATAAATTAGAATATAAAGGAATCTTCCGGAGGTGTGTTTTGAATTTATCAAAAGTTAATCGTCAATTTGGCGAAAATACAAAAAACTTTATATATAGAGTTTTAAAAACAAATATAATGATCCTTAATATAAAACCAGGAACTGGAATTAGTGAATCTGATATTGGTGAAACTCTAGGAGTTAGTCGAACTCCTATAAGAGAATCTGTTGTTAAACTTTCAGAAGAAAGACTTATGGATGTTTATCCTCAAAAAGGATCTTTTGTTTCTTACATAGATTTGAAGCTAGTTGAAGAAGCATTTTTTATGAGAAAAATTGTTGAAAGAGAGGTATTAAAATTAGCTACTCTCAATTTCTCTTCTCAAGCTATTAAAGAGCTCGAAAAAAATCTAAAATTTCAAAATATTATTGCTCAAATCGAAGAGGATCACACAGAACTATTCTTTTTAGATAATGAATTCCACAGAATTATCTATAAAGAGGTGGGAAAAGAAAGAGTTTGGGAAGCTGTTCAATCTTTGAGTACGCACTACGATCGTGTTAGATTTTTAGATGCGATTGAAAAAACAAATCTTGTTCCTACGCTTGACCAACATAAAGAGATTATCAATATTATTAAAAATGGTGAAACTGATAAAGTTGATGCTATGATTGATAAACATCTCTCAAACTTTAAAAATAAAATTGGATATCTTATAGAAAAATATCCAGATTATTTTCTAAAAAATTAAAAAAATCCGCAAATTAAGCGGATTTTTTTATATCTTTTTCTTCCAATCAACTTTTCTATAAAGAAGAAACGCAAATATCAATGCAAATAAATTACTAAATAACATTGAATACCAAATTGAGAATTCATTTAATTTTAAAACTCTTTCAAAAAGTAAAATAAATGGAACTCTAAATAACCAAACTCTTCCAAAATGTGCATACATTCCAAATTTTGTGTGCCCAGTACCCTGAAATACAGCTGCTATCGATTGAAATATTGCCCACGGAATAACACTCACTAGCATTATTTTAAGATAATTCATGGAGTGTCTTTTTATCTCCAAATCTCCTGTAAAAATATCTATCACCGGATTTAAAATTAAAAATAATATAATTATCGACACTGAACCTATCACCAAGCCTAAAATTATCCCTGCCTTTAAAACCGTTTTAGCCTTTCTTA
The DNA here is from genome assembly GCF_000800875.1 of Cetobacterium sp. ZWU0022. Classification (NCBI taxonomy): domain Bacteria; kingdom Fusobacteriati; phylum Fusobacteriota; class Fusobacteriia; order Fusobacteriales; family Fusobacteriaceae; genus Cetobacterium; species Cetobacterium sp. ZWU0022. The sequence goes on along the minus strand of NZ_JRJZ01000124.1, from coordinate 16,038 downwards.
TATCACCAGCTCCAACATTCTGTCCAACTAAAATTGCAACTGCAGTTCCTATACCATTGATTAAAACATATACAATATTATTTATTCTATTTCCAACTCCGTATGCCGCTAAAACCTCAGTTCCATATTTAACAACAAATATATTTATAATTATAAAACTTAATGAATTTGTTATAGTTGTTAAGGAAGAGGGAACTCCTAATTTTACAATCCTAAAAAATATGTCTCTTTGAATTTTAAAAAATATTTTTCGAATCTCTTTTTTATAATTCAATTCATAAATACAATATAAACCTAATAATACATTTGCTATAAGAGTAGCTATTCCTATTCCATATAAACCCATTTTTAATCTGTTTACAAAAATGGAGTTTAAAATTATATTTACAATTGTTGATGCTGCTACTAGATATAGTGGGTAAATACTTTTTCCTTTTGAATTTTTTATGGTTATATAGGTTGAAATTATAAATGTAAAAGGGATAGTCAAGAATATAAATCTGATATAAATTCCACTTTTTTCTAATAATTCCCCTTCTGCTCCTGACACTCTTAAAATTTGATTACAAAATATAAAAGATAAAATCATTATTATTATTGAGACAGCTATATTTATACTTAATAATTGGCTATTGATTTTGATAACATCTTTTTTTCTTCCTTTTCCAACCAATTGACTTATGATTATTCCTCCACCTATCGCAAATCCACTTCCAGCTCCTATTATCATTTGAGTTATTGGACTTGTAAAAGAAGAGGTTGCTAATTCAACTCCACCTATTTTTCCCATATAATAGGAATCTGCTAAATTATATAAATTTTGTAAAAAATTGGATAGAATAATTGGTCCTGCTAAAAAAAATAATTTTTTATAATCACTCCATCTCACTTTGTAAACTCTCATAACTTCTTCGCTCATATGATGTTCCTCCGATTGTTTCATACCGTTTTAGAACTGTTTTTCAAAAAAAACATAATAAAAATTTGACTTTTCCAATTTTTTGAGGTATGTTTTAAGTGTAAGCACATTTAAACTTGTATCCTAGAATGTTAACATACTACAAAGCAAGTTTCAATTATTTTTTTTATAATACGGGAGGTAAGGTTTATGGATTTTAAAAAATTACTTTTATTAAGTTCTGTTGCGATAGGTATGGCCTATCCTACAATGACTTTAGCTAATTCTAAAGTTGTAAACTTAAAAATGTCTTGGTGGGGCGGAGACGATAGACATAAGAGAACTTTAGAAGCACTAAAACTGTTTGAAGAAAAGCATCCTAATATTAAAGTTAGAGGGGAGTATGGTGGTTGGAGTGGTTGGCAAGAAAAAGTAACTACTCAAATTATTGGAAATACTGCTCCTGATGTTATGCAAATAAACTGGAACTGGATTGATCTTTTCTCAAAAGATGGAACTGGTTTCTATGATTTAAATAAACTTTCAGATACTATCACACTTAGTAACTATAGTACTGATATTCTAGAACAATGTAGTGTTAATGGAAAACTAAATGCTATTCCTGTTGGAATGACTGGAAAAGTATTTTATATCAATGAAACAACATATTCTAAAGCTGGTTTACCAGTTCCTAAAAACTTTGATGAGATGATCTCTTCTGCGAAAGTAATTAGAGAAAAATTAGGAAATGACTACTATGCATTTGATACTGATGCATACGGTGCTCTTTTATTAATGCTTTATAAATTAGAGCAAGAAACTGGAAAGCCATTCATAGTTGATAATAAAGTTGCTTACTCTGAAGCTGAAGTTATTGAAGCTGTTAAATTCTACAACAATCTTGTTGAACAAAATGTTTTACCTTCATTGAGAGTTAGAGCCGCTGCTGGATTTATTCCTTTAGATCAACACCCTAGCTGGATTCAAGGAAAATATGCTGGAACTTACGAGTGGGATAGTTCAGCTCAAAAATGGCAAGATGCTCTTGAAGGTAATCAAAAGCTTGTTCTTGCAGATTTCCCAACAGAGTTCGGACCTAACAAATCTGCATTTAACAAAGTATCTATGGCATTCGCTATAAAAAAGAATACTAAACATCCTAAAGAGGCTGCAACTCTTATAGAATTCTTAACAACTGATCCTGAAGCAGTTAAAATTTTAGGAACATCTAGAGGAATTCCATCTAACAGTTCAGCTGTAGCTACTTTAGAAGCAAGTGGACAACTTACAGGATTAGCTTTTGAGGCAAACAATGCCGTTAAAGAGTTTGCTGGTAAAGGAATTCATCCTCTATTTGAACATAAAAAATTAAATACAGATTTAAGAGGGGTTATTGAAAATCTTGGATATGGAAAATCATCAGTTGAACAAACAGCTAAAGATATAATCACAACAACTAATCAATTTTTATCAGAAAATCAATAAGAAATTTCATTTATAAGGAGAATGTCTATGAGTTATAAAAAAGCAATTTTTCTATCATTAACAGCGTTATCAGTTTTTACCGCATGCAATAAAGATAAAGAAAATACTGCCTCTACTCCTGCTAACAATCAAGAAGTTACTTTAAGAGTTTCATGGTGGGGTGGAGACGATAGACACAAAAAAACTTTGGAAGCTTTAAAGCTATTCGAAGAGAAACATCCTAATATAAAAATAAAATCTGAATATGGTGGATGGCAAGGCTGGCAAGAAAAAATAACTACCCAAATGGCCGGAAATATGGCTCCAGATCTTATGCAAATAAACTGGAACTGGATTAATATTTTCTCTAAAAATGGAGATGGTTTTTATAATTTAAACGACCTTAGTTCCACAATAGATTTAAATCAATATGATAAAAATATTTTAGAACAATGTATTGTAAACAACAAACTAAATGCTATTCCTTATGGAGTTGCTGGAAGAGTATTCCTTTATAATAAAACTACATATGATAAGGCTGGTTTAGCTTTACCAAAAAGTTTCGAAGATATTATTAACTCAACAAAGGTTATGAAAGAAAAGTTAGGAAATGATTACTTTGGATTTGAAGTTGATTATTATGGTGCTCTTCTTTTAATGCTTTATAAACTTGAACAAGAAACTGGAAAACCTTTTATTGTAGATAATGCTGTTGCATATACACCAGAACAGATAAAAAATGCAGCTGATTTCTATCTAAATCTAGTAAATACTAAAACTATACCTTCTTTAGAAGATAGAGCTGCAGCTGGAAATATTCAGCTTGATCAGCACCCTAGCTGGATTGTTGGAAAATTTGGCGGAACTTACGAGTGGGATAGTGCCTCTCTTAAATGGAGAGATTCATTAGAAAAAGGGCAAGAGTTAGTCGTTGGAGAGTATCCAAAAGATTTCGGACCTTATAAATCAGGCTTCTCTAAAGTTTCAATGGCATTAGCCATCAATAAAAATACTAAACACCCTAAAGAAACTGCTCAGTTATTAAACTTCTTAGTTTCTGATCCTGAAGCAGTTAAAATTCTTGATGTTTCTAGAGGGATTCCAGCTAACGCATCTGCTATCTCTACTTTAAAAGAAAATAACTTACTAGATCCATTTATACTAGAAGCTAACAATAAAGTTATTGAATTTGCTGGTAAAGGAATTCACCCTTTATTTGAGCATAGACAATTACATGCAGCTATTAAAGATATTGTTGATAAACTAGGTTATAAACAAATCTCATCAGATGAAGCTGCTAATCAATTAATTTCTGTAACAAATAATTTCTTAAAAGAAAATAATTAGGAGGAAATTAAATCATGACAAAAGCTTTAAAGCTTTCAATTTTTCTGGGGCTATCAACTTTAGCCCTAGCAAAAGTTGAATACTCTCAAAATGATAAAACTAGATTAGACAGTGTTGAAACATTTTATAACAATATTCTTAAAGACGGCAGAAGTAAAACAAATCCAACTCCATTAATTGCTGATGGAATAAATATTTTAACTAAAGAACCTGTTGAATGGATATACCCTAATGGAGACAAAGTAAAAATATCAAATTTTGCAAATCAACAAAATTTTTTAAGAACACTCCTTATCTTATCTGAAGTTACTGGCGATTCAAAATATAAAGATACAGCAATCGATACTACAAAATATTTCTTAGCTAATTTTACTGATAAAAATGGCCTTTACTATTGGGGAGGTCATAGATTTGTAAACTTAGATACTCTCAAATTAGAAGGACCTCAAGATAAAAATCAAGTTCATGAACTAAAAAATCACTTTCCTTATTATGATTTTTTATATGAAGTTGCCCCTCAAAATACAAAACAATATATTACTGCTTTTTGGAATGCTCATGTAGAGGATTGGGAAACTTTAGATATGGGAAGACATGGAAGTTATAGTAAAAATCTAGATATGGAGATTTTTAAAAACAATACACCTAAAGATATTGTTGATCCCTCTAAGTTGCCTATCTTACCAGAAACAAAAGGATTAACATTTATTAATGCTGCATCTGATTTAGTATATTCAGCTTATACCTTAAACAGTTTTGAAAATAATCCATATATGATTAATTGGGCAAAAACTCTTTTAAAACAATTTGAACTTGCTAAAAATCCTAAAACTGGTGCACCTGTCTATCAATTCTCTTCTCCAAAACAAAGAGAGTGGCCACCAAAATCTGATTCTGATACTAACTCTAAATTCGGAGATAGAGCTTTCAGACAATTTGGTCCTGAATTTGGGGATATTGCCAAAGAGGGGAATGCACTTTTCAAAGGAAATGCAAAAGCTATTGTTGTTGACAACGCTTTAGTTTTAACTGAAATCTATAAAAAAACTGGGGATAAAGATCTATTAAATTGGTCTGTTGATACACTTAAAAACTTCTACAAAGTTGCTTTTGACTTTGAAACTGGAGAGATTAAGCCTATTTGGAATGACGGAACTGATTTAACTGATTATGTTTTAGTTAGAGATGGATACTATGGTAAAAAAGGTTCTAAGCTTACTAGAACAAAGCCAACAACTGAAGAATATCCTTTAGCGCTTATTAGGTCTTATGAAGTTTCTAAAGATGGCGATCTTTGGAATTTCGCTAGAGGAATGGTCAATAAAACATTTAATTTAGGAGATATTGGAACCCCAGATGGAAAAAATATCAATCTTGATTTAAATACCAAAAATGCATCACCTTACGCTATTTTCTTAATGACTGATCTTTACAATATCACAAAAAATGATAGCTATTTAAAAATAGCAAGAGTTATTGGAGATAATATCGTAAGTACTAAATTTAAAAATGGATATTTTGTTGAGAATGCAAACTATCTAAACTCTAGAGTTGATTCTCCTGAAGCACTAGCACTTGTTACTTTAGATGCTACTTTAAAGGGAAAAGAAAACTCTATTCCTAAATATATTACAAGTGGCGGATATATCCACGGTGAACATATTGAAGGAAACTCTGTATATGATAAAAATGTAATTTATAAAAAAACGATTTAGGAGAAATAATTATGATGAAAGTGGGAATTAGAGCTCACGATATGGGAAACTACAATTTAGAGAATTTCTCATCGCTTTTAAAAAAAATAACATCACTTGATGGACAATGTATGCAACTAGCTTTGGGGAAATCTTTTATTGATTTTAAAGTTTCAAAAGAAAATCTTAATACTGATTTAGCTGGTTTTTTAAAAAATAATCTAACTGAAGAAAAAGTTAGACTTTCTGTTTTAGGCTGTTATATCAATATGGGAAATCCAGATAAGGAAAAAAGATATGCTGATATTGAAAAATTCAAATATCATCTTGATTTTTCGAAAAATTTTGATAACTGTCTTGTTGGAACTGAAACTGGTTGTCTAACAACTGACTATACTTACACACCTTTAAATGACTCTGAGGAAGCTTTCAATACATTCTTAGATACTTTAAAAGAGATTGTTAGTTATGCCGAAAAAACTGGAACATTTGTTGGTATTGAAGGAGTTAAAAAAGATATTATATGTACTCCTGAAAAAATGGATTTAGCTCTAAAGGCCGTTCCTTCTAAAAACCTAAAAGTTATATTTGATCCAACTAACTATTTAGATATTACAAATTTTCAAAACCAAAAAGAGATTATTGAGAAAGCTTTTGAGCTTTTCTCTGACAAAATAGAAATCATTCACCTGAAAGATTTCTTAGTAGAGGATAATCGTCTTAAAGTTGTTCCTATCGGTCATGGGAACTTCGATATTAAAACTCTTTTAGCTTGTATAAAGAAATATAATGTGGACGCTGATATTCTTCTTGAAAATTCAACTCCTGAAACAGCTAAAGAGTGTATTAAGTTTATAAACGAATCAAACATATAAATAAAAAAGATTAAAACAAGATTAACTATTTAGTTTTCATTAAAATAAAAAAAGGGGGAGACTTAAATGTCCAAAAAAATTATTTTATTATTAGCTAGTATTTTATCTGTTGGTGCTTTTGCACACACAATCGAGTTCGGTTTCGAAAATGAGCAGTATGATAGTAAGTATAATACTTCCGATGTATTTATGCCTTACGTTAGTGGTAGTATTACTCCAGAAGGATCAGCTTTAAAGCTTGATTTCAAGTATCTGTATCAAGATCAATATGGAAGAGAAAGACATACTGATTCAAGTAAAAAGTTTAAAACAAAAAGAGATAGATTTGAATTATTTGCAAGTGGGTATAAGTACAACAACGGAAACTTCACTCTAACTCCTAAAGTTGGATTTAGATATGAGCAGTGGGCTATTGATGGCACTAGTCCCTATAGCCAAGCAAAAAGATATTTAAATCTAAGATTCTATCCTGATATGACATATAAATTGTCTGACTCTACAAATTTATATTTAAGTGGATTTACTGGTCCTGCTTTTGCTGAAGTAGACAAAAAATCAAGATTAGAAGAAACTGGTTCTGAAACTTATTATGGTGACTGGTATCAAGAAGTTCAATTATTAGGAATCAGACATAGATTCTCTAACAAAGACTCTGTATGGGCTTCTATTTATAATGAATATAAATATGTTGAACACTCTTCTGAATATATGCGTTGGCAACTTAGAGTTGGATACAATATGAATCTAACTGATAAATTAGTTGTTGGTCCTTTCGGAAGATTTGACTTACATTATGAAGAAGAAAGTCTTAATAAAAGTAAGCCTTCAGAATATAAAAAAATTAAAGATAAGGATGAAACAAGAATCGGTACAACATTCAATTATAAAGTTGATTCTAGTTTAACTGTAGTTGGAGAAATTTATTGGCAAACAGCTCTAGATCAAAAATATGGTTCTTCAGCTTCTTCTGATAAAGAAAGAATGTTCTACAAACTTGGTTTAAGAAAATCATTCTAGTATAAATTTTCATAAAATTCCCGCCCTCAAAATAAAGAGATCCTCGTACTAAATAGTACGGGGATCTTAATTTTAATGAACTATTTTCTTTCCGTTTTCTTGCCCTTCTTTTCCTAAAAGATGCGTTTTTTTATTAACCGCCATCTCTGCATATTTTGCTAAAATTGCTGGTAAATCTGAATTTTCTACTAAATCAACATATGCTGGATCATCCGCTAATTTTGCAGCTACTTTATATTTTTTTTCACTTTTTACATCTATTTCAAAATCACCACTGAACTCTCCATATATAGGATTTAGTTTTGGTTCAATCTCTTTTACTAGATCTGCTACAACCATAGAAAATATTTTCTTTACCTCTTCAACTCCCTGTGCTTTAGACATTCTAACCTTATACTCTCCCCAATATTTAGAATCTACCTCTGAAAATGATTTTTTGTATCCCATTTTTTACCTCCTCAACTCTAGTTTTTACAGGTTATCTATCCCTATGTACTCCATTTTTAAGTCACTTCCTTTTTTCTTTTATTTTTTTAAATTCCTCTTGTTTTTATACTCTCAATTATCTATAATATTGTAATGATAGATTAAATTTTCCGGAGGATTTTATGGGTATAAAAGTTGTAGTTTCTTTTAGCGGGGGTAAAGATAGTACACTGTCTTTACATAAAGCGATTTCACTTGGGTATGAACCCATCGCTCTCATGACAACAATAAATAAAAATAACGGTGAATCTTGGTTCCACGATATTTCAATAGAACTTTTGAAACAAGTTTCATCTTCTACAAGCATTCCTCTTTTGATTGTTGAATGTGAAGGTAATAACTATGAAGAAACATTTGAGAATGCATTAAAAAATATGAAAACATTGGGAGCTGAAGCTTGTATTTTTGGTGATATAGATATAAAACATCACAGAGAGTGGGGAGAACAAAGATGTAAAAATACTGAATTAGATGCTATTTTTCCTCTTTGGCAAAAAAATAGAGAAGAATTAGTTAAGGAATTTATAGATTTAGGTTATAAAGCTATTATCAAAAAAATAAATTTAAAAAATTTAAATACAGATTTTTTAGGAAAAACTCTTACACATGATCTTATTGAAGAAATTAAACTGACTGGTTCAGATGTTTGCGGAGAAAATGGTGAATATCACACTTTTGTTTACGATGGTCCAATCTTCTCCAAGAAAATTTTATTAAAAAATACAAAAAAAATTATAAATGAGAACACTCTATTTTTGGAGCTTTTTTAATTAACTATATATAAAATATATCAATTATACATTTCGTATATGACAAATATACAGCATAAATATGCTGTATATTTTTTTTATATTTGTATACTTAACAATGTTTTTGTACAATAAATATAACAAAATGTTTCAAATAAATTCTTCAAGGAGGAAGTTTATGTTCACACACACATTTAACATGGCAGAAACTTTGGCTATAGCAGTTTGTTTATTATTAATTGGAAGATGGATTAAAAATAAAATTTATTTCTTTGAAAAATTTTTTATTCCCGCTCCTGTTATAGGTGGAGTTATTTTTTCAATTTTTTCTTTAATAGGATATAACTCTCAACTCTTTGTTTTTAATTTTGATGGATCTTTAAAAGATCTTTTAATGGTTGCATTTTTTACTACAATTGGATTTTTAGCTAGTTTAAAAATGTTAAAAAAAGGAGGAGTACAAGTCTTTACCTTTTTATTAGTTGCAGTTATTCTTGTAATCATTCAAAATGTAGTTGGTGTATCTCTGGCTAAAGTTTTTAACTTAAATCCACTTATTGGTATTGCTGCTGGATCTGTTCCACTTACTGGTGGGCACGGTACATCAGGCGCTTTCGGACCTGTTTTAGAAGCTGCTGGAGCTACTGGTGCTATGTCAGTTTCTATTGCCTCTGCTACATTTGGTCTAGTTGCTGGATGCCTTATCGGTGGCCCTGTTGGTAAAAAATTAATGCTTAAACATAATCTTTCTTCTCCAAAAGAAGAGGAATTTATTCTTTCTGAAGATGAAGTTTTAAATGAAGACAAACTTAATTTGAATGAAGATTTACTCTTTAAAGCTATTGTTTATATAGTTCTAGCTATGGGAATTGGTGGATTCGTAACTCCTTTAGCCAAAAATTTAGGAATTGTTCTTCCTGTGTATATAGGTCCTATGATTATTGCTGCGATCCTTCGTAATATCACTGATGCTTATAAAGTTGAGATTCCTTTAAGCGCTATTAATACTGTAGGAAATATCGCTCTTCAACTTTTCCTAGCAATGGCTCTTATGTCAATGAGATTGTGGGAATTAGCCGCTTTAGCTGTTCCTTTAGTAGCTATTCTTTTAGCTCAAAAAATAGTAATGGCTCTTTATGCATATTTTGTAACATTTAGAATGATGGGTAAAGACTATGATGCTGCGGTTATGGCTGTAGGTCATTGTGGTTTTGGAATGGGTGCAACACCTAATGCTATGGCCAATATGGAGTCTTTTACAGCTGCTAACGGTCCTTCTCCAACAGCTTTCTTTGCATTACCTCTTGTTGGATCTTTATTTATTGATTTTGTGAACGCTTCAATTATAACTATTTTTATTAATATGTTATCATAAACAAACATAATAAAAGGAGAGCTTATTAAACTCTCCTTTTATTGTTTTATTGATTTATTACTATTCTAGTTCCATCTGCCATCTCTAAAATTTGACTTCTTTGATCTGAATAGATAATTCTTGCTCGCGAACCACCTCTAGAATTATATCCTTGATTATAATTTTGCTGAACAGGTCTTGGATTTTCATATAAATATCCTGGAGCACCCACATTTGAATACTTTCTATTCGCATTCTCTATTACAGCCTGTCTTTCATATCCTCTACGAATCTGCGTGTCTAATCTTCTTAAATCTTGTTGATGTCTATATTCACTTTGGTTGTATTGCGATCCTAGTATTAGAGCAGATCCAGTTACTATAGCAGCCCTTGTACCACCATCTAATCCTCCCCACCAACTAGAATAGCTCAATGACGACATTAAAAGCAGTAACGATAGTATAGCTTTCTTCATCTTTATCACTCCTTAAATTTTGATAACATATTATAAATCGTTTTACAGCAAAAAGCAACTTTTGTATATTTTTTTCACTACATACTATGATATAATCTAAATTATATTTTTTTTATTTTAAGTAACTAGACAACACATATGGACAATTATAAAATTTTTATTTTTGGCCATTATTGATGTATAATTATTTAATCAATATCTTTGTCATACTTTATAATTCTAGAAAACATAAACACTTCTATTATATATACAATAGAAGTGGATAAAAAATAAATTTAAAACTAAAAGGAGTTAAGATGGCCATAAAGAAAACAAATGCTATGAGAGAGCTTGACAAAGCTAAGATAAATTACGATATTATCGAATATGAAATTGATGAAAATGAATTAGGAGCAATCAACGTAGCATCAAAAACAGGAAATGATATAACAAAAGTTTTTAAGACATTAGCACTTACAAATGATAAAGATGATCTTTTTATAATATGCATCCCAGGTAGTGATGAGGTTGATTTAAAAAAGGTTGCTTCTATTGTAAATTCAAAAAAAGTTGAAATGCTTGAACTTGCTAAATTAAAAGAAAAAACTGGATATATTAGAGGAGGATGTTCTCCTATAGGCATAAAAAAGAGACATCTTTCTTTAATTCATCACAGTTGTATAAATAAGGATTTTATCTTTATCAGTGGAGGACAAAGAGGTTTACAAATAAAAATTAATCCAAATGATCTAATAAAATTTCTTAAAATGGAAGTTTCTAATCTTATAATAGAATAAATAACAGGAGTGAAAATCAATGAATACAACAAACATACTTATATCTATACTATCAGATCAAAATATAATTGGAGTTATGTCTTCTTCAATCTCTATTATGGTTTTAGGTTTTTATTTAGGAAAAACAGAAAAAATTAAAAGTTATTTCTCTATACCTTTAGGAGAAATAATATTATCTCTTTCTATTCCTGCATTATCATTCAATGCTTTTATGAAAGATTTTGATAAAACTACATTTGCAAATGGCTTAAATATTTTAATCTGGAGTATCCTTATTCATTTAACTCTAATTTTAACGGGAAAATACTTCTTCAAAAATTTAAATTCTGAAAAGCAACTTACATTAAAAATGATGACAGTTTTTGGTGGGATAACTGTATTTGGAATCCCTATTGTGCAAGCTCTTTATGGAGATTTGGGAATAATTTACTCCTCAATTTTTTCTATTCCATACAGAGTTTTGCTATATTCATATGGATTTATTAAAATGTCCGGTATTAAAATGGATAATAAAAATATAAAATCTATGCTATTAAATCCAGTTATTTTAGCTACTTTTATGGGATTGTTTATATGGATCTTTCAAGAGTATCTTCCTCAAGTAAACATAAGTGGACAAAAATATGCTTTTTTGAGAATTGACAAAACTGCATTTTGGATATATAAACCACTAAGTTTCCTCGCAGGCTTATGCTCTCCGTTGTCTTGGTTAGCAGCTGGACTTAAATTATCTGAATTATCAATCAAAGAATCATTTAAAAACTCTATCGCTTGGCAATTTTCAATTATAAAAACAATATTTATTCCTATTCTTACTTTGGTTGTTGTCTATGTTTGTAATTTATTCGGTATCTTATCTCTTTCTAAAGAAAGTTTAGGTGTTATCATTATTATGATGGGGACACCCACAGCTTCAGTTATTATAGCCTATTCTTTAAAATATAATCGTGAACCTCTTGTTACATCAAGCTGTTCTCTTTTATCTACAATATTTAGCTTAATAACAATACCTACCTTAGTAGCCTTCTTAAACTTTCTAAAATTCTAAAGGGTTGTCCTCTATTATATTAGAGGACATTTTTTTTATACCCCTTTCTATTGTATAGATCATTTTATATAAATATGACCACTTATGCTGTAAAAAAAATAAAAATAATGCTAAAATATCTTTAAATATTTATAGGAGGTTATCATGATTTTTTTTAAGTTCTTATCTCATTTTATTATTCTTTGCTCTTTTATACTTTATAAACAAAAATTTCCGTCATCATTTTTTATAAATATTTTATTCTTTATATATCTACTAAGTTGTTTCTATTTTTATTTCATTTCAAAACAAACCAAATTTATAAGAAATTTTGTGAAATTAAGCGCTCTTATTTTTACAGGAGTCTTTTTATTTACTTTAGGAATAATTATCTCTGATATAAACAATTCTAAATATAGCGAACTTAAAAATGAATATGTTATAATTTTAGGCGCTGGTTTACGTGGCACTCAGCCTAAAAATATCTTAAAATATCGATTAGATGCGGCTATAAAGTATTACCAAAAATATCCAAATACAATATTTATAGTATCTGGTGGACAAGGTAAAGATGAGATTATAGCAGAAAGTGAAGCAATGAAAAAATATCTTTTAAAGCATTCTATCTCTAGTAAAAATATTATTGAAGAGAACAAATCAAGCACAACTCTAGAAAATCTTTTATTTTCTAAAAAACTGATTCCTCAAAACTCTACATCAATAGGAGTAATTAGCAATGATTTCCATATGTATCGTGTTAAATTTTTTGCTAAAAATATAGACTTTAAATTAAACCCAATCTATGCAAATACACCTAACAGAAGTAAGGTCAGCATGTTTCTTCGAGAAACCCTTGCTGTAATATATCATAAAGTAAAAATGACCATTTCAAAATGGTCATTTATCTTATTATAAAATATTGTTTTCGTTCTTGACGTTTAGATTTTTTGAAACTTATATGAACTCTATTTTGCCTAGGATAAAAAATAAGTTGATCATAACTCACTTTTGCTCTGTCTAATTTTCTTTTAATATCTTTAGCATTTCCATTTATTTTAAAATCAACTGCTAAACCTTTTTGATGATATGAATTTCCACTTCCTTTTACTCTTTTATTCAATTTTTTATTTCTATACCAACTTGTAACATAAACTCTAGTTCTTAAGGCTTTTCTAACTTCATCCATTCTTTGGGCTGTATAAACTATATTTTTGTATTCAGAATTATTTGGAGTATTTTTAATCCCATATTTTCTAGCTATAGCACTATCAGTTGCTTCTTTGAATGTAAAATACTTTGAAATCTTGGAGTCTCTCCTAGATGTAGATGAGCACCCCATACACAATAACAAAATAAATAAAATCATTATTTTTTTCATATTTTTCTCCTGCTGTATATTTATTTTAGTAACACTTATCTTAAGTTATAACAGGTATTTTTATATTTTTTCAAGTTTTTTCTATTAATTTAACAATATTGTTTGTTATAATATAAACTTTTCTATCAAATCTGGTTTTCCAATTAAATAACCTTGGGCATGATTAATATTTTGTTTTTTTAAAAATTCTAATTGGGATTCTGTTTCAACACCTTCAGCAACTATACATAATTCTAAAGAGTTTATTAATTTTATCAAATTTATATAAATAATCTCTCCTTTTTTTATATTATAATTATCAAGAAGAGATTTATCAATTTTCACTTTAGAAATAGGAGCTAATGCTAATAAATTAAAGTTAGAAAACCCTGCTGTAAAATCATCTAATGAAACATCTAATTCTAACTCTTTCAATTTTATTATTTTTTCTAAAAATAAGTCCAAATTTTTTATTAAAATAGTTTCTGTAATCTCTACTTCAAAATATTTTCCCTTCAGATTATATTTTTTCAACAATTTAGTTACTTCAAAAATGAAATCTGAACGTTCTAATGTTTTTATTGAAACATTAAATGAAATCTTTATCTCCAAATCCTTATTTTTATTTAATAATTCTGATATCAACTTCATATTTAATTCCATAATTTTATAATCTATTTTATGTATCAGATCAAATTTCTCAGCTAATGGAATAAAAAAAAGTGGTGAAATAATCTTGTTTTTATACTCAATTCTAGCCAACGCTTCAAATTCTGAGAGGGAATTATCCAATAGATTTAATTTTGGTTGATACAAACAAAATAACTCTTTTAAATCTTTTTTCAGTAAAGATTTAATTTGATATTTATGTCTTTTTTCTTCTATACATTTAAATTTTTTTATAATAAAATTAAGTACTGTTCTTGCTATATGTTTCATACGATCTCCAATTTGAATGAATCAAATATTTTATCTAATATTAAAAAAATATATGGTATAATAACGATTAATTTAACACTAACTAAAAATTCAAATTTTTTTAAATTAATATGTTCCTCTCCCATGTAACAAACCTTTAAAATATTTTCACGCTCCAAATTAGGTCGAATATTAATATAAATTATATAGTCATAAGTTTTATTAATATTTATTACATTACAATACGATTGAACACTTATTTTCAAGTAATCAAAATTTTGTTTGAGTAATTTTTTCAATTTATTTCCCAACCATAAATTTAGACTTTTATCTATTAATAAAATATTTTTTAAATTAATCTTTAATGATTTATTTCTATTTTTTATATCTATAAGATAATTATAAAGCTGATAAATATCTTCATCATACAGTTCTGAATAATAATTATTTATAATTATTTTAAATCGAACAAATTTTTCATCATAATTTTCAATATTTAAAAATAAATAATCTGAAAGAACATATCTTTTTTTAAATATTGATGTTGTTATTAATGTATTTATTGTAAATTTTTCTTGAAACTCAATTTTCATATTAAATAAATCTTGGATTTCATTAATAAATAACGAAATATTAATTAATGTATCATAAATATTTTTTGAGTTAAATAACTCTTTATCACTGGAACATAATATATATATTAATGGATCGAAATTTTTTAAATCCACTAAGTTTATTTTTTGAGATTCATATACTATCATTTCATATTTTTTAAATATTTTAAGAGGTATATTAGATTTTATTATATCTAGATTTTTAATGCTTTTGTTACATACACTTGAATAGATTAATGACGCTACTAAACTATTATATTGATAGAAGTTTGGTATATAGTCTAAATAAAAAGTGATTTTTTTTATAAAAAAATGAAACTGTTCTATCTGTTCATTTAAAATATAACTTTTTAGATATTCTCCTAATTTATAGTTTGTAATAGAAGAATAAAGATTATTGTCACAAAAATCTAAGCTTAATATTTTTGTAAAAAACTCAATAGAAAATCTAAAGATATCTTTTTCACTTCCTATAATTTCCGTTCCTTTCCATTTAAAACTAAGAATTGATAGATTAAAATTTTTCAAAATCTTTTTTACAAATTTTATATCAGTATAAATTGTTATTTTTGTAACATTCAATGTTTTTGAGATTTCTGTTAGATTTATTCTACGCTCGATTATTAATTTTATCAGTATATAATCTATTCGTACACTTCTTTCCGATGTAATAAGTGGGAGATTCTCTAAATAATTATTTATCTTACCATAATTCACAATAGAATATTTATCATTTTCTTTTTCTAATTTTGAATTCATAGAAATTTGTAAAAATCGATCTATACAACGAATATGATTTCTAGCTTGAATATAACTAATTCCAAAAAATTTAGAAATCTCCTTCAAATCTAATTTCTGATTATTTAATAATTTTTTTAACATTTGTAATTCGATCAATCTTAACATGAGTTTCTCCTTAATAAATCATGGTATTAAGTCAAGTTTTTAAACATAATTTTATAAATTATGCAACTTGTTTCTGATAAT
>NZ_JRJZ01000036.1:0-819 GCF_000800875.1 Cetobacterium sp. ZWU0022 | reverse complement strand
TCTTTTCTTCATAAGATAAACCTTTAATAGCTTCCCTGTCATTATCTTCTATAAAAGTTAATCTTTTTTCTCCATATTTTTCGTATTTTTCTATTTCAATGTAATTAACTTTTTTTAAATTAAATAAATGTCCTAACAATGTTTCTTCATCAAATACTAAAACATCTGTATATTCCATAGCAATTCCTAACTTTAACAACTTTTTACTTCTCTCTTTTCTTTTCTGTTTCCAATTCAGATTTGCTTTGTTCTTTTTTACTTTCTCCTTCCTTATCTCCTTCAGATATTTGTTTTTCGCTTTCATCAATTTTTCTTCTAGTATTTTTGTTTTTTTCAACTCTTATTTCTCCCCCATTTTCAAAGAAAATACTTTTTCCTGAAGGAATATTTTCTTCAACTTCAAAAGTTTCTTCTAAAACTTCTTCTTGCTCTTTTACATCATTGTTTAAATCATTAGAATATATATTACTTGAAATTAATATAATTCCAAAAACTAGTAAAAAATTTCTTTTTTTTATCATTTTTTTCCTCCTTTAAATTATAATTCCCAACCTTCTTTTTCTTTTTGTAATTTTATCTCTAAATTATTTTGGTTTGGCTTTTTATCTTGTACTAATGCCTTTTTCAATCCTCCTAAAGTATGCTTTAAATCTTTTTGAAGTTGAATAGGCTTGTTTTTAGTATAAGGTTTAAACTCTCTTTCTAAACCTACTATTTCATTAAGTTTTCTCTTAATCAAATATTGGATATTTCGATCTTCTTTTAATGATTTATTTTCTTTTTCAACTCTTTTTTTAGCTGTATTTAAACATTTATTAA
>NZ_JRJZ01000101.1:0-833 GCF_000800875.1 Cetobacterium sp. ZWU0022 | reverse complement strand
CATAGATGGTCAGGAAAATCCTTAGCGTTGTTATTCCGCGTTTTCCTGACGGGACCCCTAATAGACAAAAGCGTTCCAACCAAGTTCAATATAGCAAATATAATCTTGTAAACTTTTGTCGTATTAGCCCACATAACTAAACTCCGTCAGGAGCATTTGCAGTAAAGTATTCAAAAGCCACTAACTCAGCTTTCTCAGTTCCTATTCTACTCAATGAGTTTTCACTCGCTTTAATCTCTTTCTCTATTTGAGTTTTCCAATCCGTATAAGATTCATAACCACAATCTTCAGGTAATGGTTGATTTTCTGACTGCAGTTCTTCAATGTACATCAACAAATGTCTATCATCTGTTAACTCTCTTAAATAATTTTTTTCATTCTCAACTGATTTCTTTGTTTTTTCAATTACACTTTCCAAAATTAATTTAACTTCTCTGTTTGTCATAATAAACCTCCTAAATATTTTTTTAGGAATCTTTTTTGGGGATATTAGATTACCTATAACAAATGATATAAGAAATCTATATAAAAATCTAGTTTGTATTACGTTTTTTTTATTTTTTAATATTCCTATTATTATAGGCCTAAATGTTTATTTATCATCTGAACTAAAATTTGTGTTCTAGTTTTATTTTCCTCTTTTGCAAGTTGCTCTAATTTTTCTAAGGTTTTTTTCGAAATTCTAAATGTTACGATAGGTTTAAAAAAAATACTACTCTCCTTTTTATCCATATTACCTCCAATAAATTTCACTTTTTATATAAAATTTTTGATAAAAAATTATTAGACTTTTTACTTTCAGATAACATAGATCCGTAATTTATTAGACTTTT
>NZ_JRJZ01000187.1:0-1377 GCF_000800875.1 Cetobacterium sp. ZWU0022 | reverse complement strand
AATTATTAGACTTTTTACTTTCAGGTAACATAGATCCGTAATTATTATCATGGTACCCCGCACTTTACAAAAAGTCAATAGTATTAGAGGAATGTATTACGTTTTTTGGTATAGTAAATACCCTGTAAAAAATTTTGACAATTCCGCAATCCCAAGGTATATAGTACTAGAGCATTTCTACGCTACATTCCTGTTTAAATATTTTGAGAATATGAGGAGGGATTATGCATTTTTTTAACGCAAGTTTAGCTAAAAAAATAGGAATTAATGAATCTATCTTTTTACAAAATATCTATTATCTTTCAAAACAAAAAATACTCTTTAATAAAAATTCATCTGATGAGCTGTGGCTCAAAATGTCGAGTACTAAAATTCAAGAGTTTCAACCATATTTTTCAAGAGCAGAGATTCGAACTCTTATTAAAAATTTAATAAAATACAATCTATTAACAAAAAATCAAAATAATAAAAGAGTTAGTAACACGATGTCATACGCTTTGACTTACCGCGGATGGGTTTTAATGTTGAGCCTTGAAAAGAAAAATGACTTGAAAAAATTTAAAGAAAGTCTGGTTAATTTAGACGAAGCCCCTTGGTCATATCTGCTTGAACATCTGCTAAAAGAGGTCAATGAATTGGCTAAATCAACAAACCCTTGGCTTATTTTAACCAAAGATTGTACAGATTTAGCCAATATAATAATAGAATATAGAAACCTTATTGAAAAAGATAGAACTATAGAAAAAATAAAAGGGGAAGGGGATCCTGAAGTTAGTTTTTTTGACTCTTTAAACTTTGATATTGAGAATCAAGTTGAAAAGATAATTGCCGAAAATTCTCTTTTTAAAAAACGTGTGGAAAAATCATTTTCTACAGCTAAAAATTTTTATTATAAAGTTATACTTCCGACAGTAGAAAAATATGGCTATTTAAAAGTTCTAAAAGCACTTAAAAAATGCGTAGAGGAATTTTTACCTAGCAATAGTCCAGTTGCAAATTTTTATACGAATTTGACAGAATTAAACGTTTGAAAAAATAATTTTAAAAACTGAGAATTTTTTTATTCTTAAGCTTTAAATAAAAGATATACTTATTGAACTTAAAGAATCAGAGAAATTTGAATGTAAGCTTGCTAAAAATAGCTTTCCAAAGGAAGCTTTAAATACATATAGCTTTAAGAGAGGCTTACAAATATCCAGAAATAGAAGAAAAAGATTCAAATCTATCTTTGATAGAAAAATCTATTCTCTCATACATTATTCAAAATGAAAAAATAAAAAAATTAGAGCATATTAGTGAGATATTAGAAACTTTAAAAAGTAATATTTAATTTACGCCGGCATATTTCCGGCGTATTTTTTTTATTAAAACTCTTTT
>NZ_JRJZ01000163.1:0-439 GCF_000800875.1 Cetobacterium sp. ZWU0022 | reverse complement strand
TGCAATTCTCTCTATCTTTTCCTGTAAGGAACTTAAAATTCCTCGCTCAGCTTTGTTAATTTAATTATACAATAATATTCCAAAAAGTCAATAAAAGAGGTTAAATTATGGAAAAAAGAGAAGCTAAAATTTTATGGTCTAAAAGTGGTAAAGGAAGCGACACAACAAGAATTACACTTCCTGTTGCCTGGATTAGAAAAATGGGTATAACAACTGATCTAAGAGAGGTTGAAATTCTTTTTGATGAAAATACAAATAAAATCATTATACAAAAAACAGAAATTGAAACTAATCAA
Organism: Cetobacterium sp. ZWU0022; assembly: GCF_000800875.1. Taxonomy (NCBI): domain Bacteria; kingdom Fusobacteriati; phylum Fusobacteriota; class Fusobacteriia; order Fusobacteriales; family Fusobacteriaceae; genus Cetobacterium; species Cetobacterium sp. ZWU0022. The sequence continues at coordinate 143 of NZ_JRJZ01000163.1, read as the reverse complement.
TGACAAATAAAAACTTAATTTAAAAGAGCTAATAAAGCTCTTTTTTTTTAAAAATACTGTTTTGAAATAAAACAACTATCTAAAAAATATAATTTATAACAATATTTTACTTTGCACCTTTTATTATTTATTTAATCTAATTT
>NZ_JRJZ01000042.1:0-129029 GCF_000800875.1 Cetobacterium sp. ZWU0022 | reverse complement strand
TGGTAGAGCACACGACTTTTAATCGTGTTGTCACTGGTTCGAGCCCAGTATGACGCACCAATAGAAAATTTTAAGATGTAGAGATACATCTTTTTTTTATTTTTTAAATATAATAAAAAAATAACTTCTACAAATTATGTAAAAGTTATTGAGAAATTTAATAGATTTTGACATTAAAGTTTTTAGAAATTTTCTTTAGAAAATCATGCTCGGGATTACTAGCAATTATTGTATCGACAGAATCTAGATTACAAACTTTGTAAAACTTTGTAGAGTTAAACTTTTCCTCTGTAATCATAAAAATATTTTCAGAACAGTGTTTTAAAACTTCTGCTGTCACATGTGCCTCATCACAGTTGTGAGATGTGATACCTTTTTCAAGAGATACACCATCTAAAGTTAAAAAAGCTTTATTGAAGAAATAATCTCCAATTGATAGTGCAACTTTTGTTCCAGAAGTTGAAAGAAGATTAAATTTTACCTCTCCACCCATAAAGAAAATTCTATGAGTGTTTTCTGTGTTACTAAAAATTTTAGTAAACTCAATAAGTGCTGCTAAAGAAACAGTTACAATTTTTAGATTTTTTTTAGTTTTTAAATGAGGAATAAGTTTTGTAACAGTAGTTCCAGCATCTAAAAAGATACAATCACCATCTTGAATAAGATCAGCAGCTTTTTTTCCAAGCAGATCTTTCTCAGTCGAGAAAAGCTCCTCTCTTATAGAGTAACTTTCATCTACAGAGGAGCTTTTAATAGCTCCCCCATAAACTTTTTGTATATCCATATTTTCAGCTACAATATCCTCTAAATCTTTTCGAATAGTTTCCATAGTGACACTGTATTTTTCTGATAACTCTTTTACATAAACGATATTCTTTTGATTTAATTCCTCTAAAATATGTTGTCTACGTTGATTCATCAGCATAAGCTTATCTCCAGAACATAGATTTTTGGATAGAGTCAATTAAAGTTTCGATATCTGTTGAGTAAACCTCTCCGATATTTCCAATTCTAAAGCTTTCCTCTTTAGTTAACTTACCAGGGTAGATAACAAATCCGTGCTCTTTTAGCTTTGAATAGAAAGTTTCAAACTTATACTCAGGGTGATTAGGAGCATAGAATGTAGTTATAATAGGTGATTGTTGGTCTAAAGATATAATAGCATCAAATCCTAAATCAGCCATTCCTTTAACAAGTTTATCTTGGTTCTCTTTATATCTTGCCTCTCTAGCTTTTACTCCTCCTTCAGCCTCTAATTCTAATAGAGCTTGATAGAATGCTCTAACAACGTGAGTTGGTGAAGTGAATCTCCATTTTCCATTTCCACTTTCCATAACTTTCCATTGGTCAAAGATATCTAAAGAGTGAGAACGAGCTTTTCCTTCACACTTTAATAGCTCAGATTTTTTAGCTACGATAAATCCAAACCCAGGAACACCTTGAATACATTTGTTAGCTGAACTGATTAGGAAATCAATTTTGTGCTCAGGTACATTAAAATGAATTCCACCGAAACTTGACATAGCATCTACGATGAAAGTCTTGTTGTATTTTTTTACAATCTCTCCAATCTCTTTAATTGGGTTTAAGATTCCTGATGTAGTTTCACAGTGAACAACAGCAACATGAGTAATCTCTGTATCCTCTTTTAAAATAGCCTCTAAGTGTGCTAAATCATAAGTTTCAGTTTGCTCAATTTTATAGATAGCATTTTTAACTCTAGCTACATCACAGATAGTTTTCATTCTGTCTCCATAAGCACCGTTAGAAAGAATTAAAATCTTTTCATTATCTCCAACAGTTGAAGTTAAAACAGCCTCAACAGAGAAAGTTCCGCTTCCTTGCATAGGAATCATAGTGTAGTCATCTCCAGCTTCAGCTACATCTAAAACTCTTTTTCTCATATCTTGAACTAAAGAGTTGTATTCGTTATCCCAAGTACACCAGTCTTTAAGCATAGCTGATCTAACTCCAGAAGATGTCGTTAATGGTCCTGGTGTTAAAAGGATGTATGGTCTATCTGTTAAATTGTTGTTATTCATTGTTATTTCCTCCAAAAAGTTTTGTATTTTCAATTTTTATGCTCTCTTCAAGAATCTCTAGAGCTTTTTCCAATTCAGGTTTTTCTATAATAAGTGGTGGTGATAGAGTTAAAATTCCACCAGAAACTTTAAAGCTAAGCCCAGAGTGAAGGCAACTATAAAGTATTCTATCGGCTTCAGAGTCAGCTTTCTCTTTAGTGCTTCTATCTCTAACAAGCTCTACTGCAAATAGCAATCCAATTGCTCTCACATCACCAATAATCTCATATCTATCTTTCAGCGTGTTTAATTTTTCTAAAAGGAATTTCTCCATCTCAGATGTTTTTTCTAAAATCTTATTGCTATCAATAAAATCGATTGCGGCATTAGCAGCAGCACATCCAACTGATGATTTTTCATGAGTGTAGTGTCCTAAAGATGTGTATTGTCCAATGTTGAACTCATCTTTTGTCAAAAGAGCTGAGATTGGGAATATACCTCCTCCAAGTCCTTTTCCAATAACAACCATGTCAGGCTCGATATCGTAGTGTTCAAAGGCAAAGAACTTTCCTGTTCTACCCATAGCTATAGCAGTTTCATCTAAAACTAAAAGAGTATTGTGTTTAGAACAGATATCTCTTATTCCTCTCATAAGTTTGTATGAAGGAATTTCTACCTCTGTATTTCTGATTGTTTCCATAAAAAATGCTGCGATATCTCCATGCTTTTCTAAAGTGTAATCTAAGATGTTTAAAAAAGTATCCTCATCAAACATGGGTCTGTAAGAGTTATATGGAACTAGATGCTCACATCCAGCTAAAAGTCCACCGATACCATTTCTAAAATGTGCTGTTCCACCTAAAGAGATTGCATCAATAGATGCTCCATGAAAAGAGTCCCAGAAAGAAAGGAAACCATCTTTTTTAGTTACAAGTCTTGCTAGTTTCATAGCCATTCCGATAGAAGATGTTGCACCTGGTGAGAACAGAACTTTATTTAAAACACCATTTGTTTTATCAGCAAGCTTTTGAGCCAAAGTTATAGCTGAGTTATTCGTATATCTTCTTGGCGAGAATGGAAGAGTTTCCATCTCATTGATGATAGCTTTTTTTACATCTTCATTTCCAAATCCAACTTGGTGGACATTATTTCCATGAAAATCCATATATATTTTTCCAGAGATATCCTCTAAGTATATTCCTTTTGATTTTTTTAAAACATTTAAACATGGTGTTGAAAGAGATTGATGAAGAAAAATATCTTCATCATCCCTAAGAACATTATTAGTTTCAAAGTCTATATTTTTTTCTTGCCACTTTTTACGGTTCTGAGAGGTATTGATATCTCCTTCAGATGTAATTTTATTCATTAGATAACCTCTTCAGCGTTCATTCTAGCGTTTATAACATCAATTATATGTGGTAAGTCTCCAACTTCTTCAACAATATAGTCAGCTCCAGCTGCGTATAATCTTTTTGCAGCAGCATCCATCAATTTTTTTAATTCAGTACTATCCATAGATTCTACTTCATCTTTAGAAAGACCTAACTCACTTCCACCTTTTAAGATTCCAACAGCCCAAACTCCAGCATTTTTTCCCTCTTTCATATCAACAGTAGTATCTCCAATTTTTATAACAGAGTGTCTACTTGGAATTGCTAAAGTTATCATGTTTTGGAAAATCATATATGGATGTGGTCTCCCTGCAGGAACCTCAGTTGATGTGATTCTAAAGTCAGGACAGTAACCAAACTCTTTTGCTTTTGGAGCAACGATATCTAACATCTCTTTTGTATATCCTGTAGTACTTCCAATTTTAATTTTTCTAGCTCTTAATTCAGATTGAAGTTCTAACATTCCAGGAACTGGTTCAGCAAAGTTTTCTAAAGAAGCGAACAGAACCTCTTCAAATCTTTCGTATAAAGAGTTGATATCATCCATTGTGTATTCTCTATTAAATTTCTTTAACCATAAAGCATGTATTCTCTCCATTTTTAATAATGCTTTAATGTGATCTATTTTTAACATTCCCATAGGTTTTCTAGCTTCTTCATAAGTGATTTCGATTCCATTTTCTTTAAATACTTGAACGAAAACATCAAGTGGTGCGAAACATCCATAGTCTACTGTAGTACCTGCCCAATCAAATATAACTGCTTTAATCTCTCTTTTCATTATTTATTCCTCCCAAAGTATCTTTTTTTTATTAATTCATATATTGCTTTTACTAAAAGGTTCGTCCCAACAATTAGGATTCCCATTGCTGCTGCTTTAGCTTGATCTCCAACTTCATCAAGGTTTACCATTGCTATAGAAGCAAGAGTAGTTTTTGATGTGTATAGGAAAACTGCTGCTGAAACTGTAGTCATACAGTTAACGAAGTAGTATATAAAAATCTCACCGATAGTGTGCTTAGTAAGTGGTAGAGTAACATTGAAGAATGTTTTATACCAAGGTACACCCATAGATAGAGATACAATTTCAAACTCTTTATCCAACTTTTTCAAAGATGTTGATGCTGTCATAAAAGCAACTGAGAAAAAGTGTACAATGTTTACAAGAACTAAAATCCAAAGTGTTCCGTAGATACTATTGAATGGGTTACCTACCCAACCAAGTAGTGGAACTCTTATATAATCCATATTGAAGAAGAAGATATAACCTAAACCTAAAACCATTCCGGGAAGAGCTAAAGGTACGATAGCAAAGAATTTGATAACATTTCTTAGCTTAGTTAAACTCTCAGTCTTTAAACAGATATATGCTCCAAGGTATGCTATAGCTGTTCCAAATAGAGCTGAAAGCAGTGCGATAGTTACCGAGTTTTTATAGAAGTGGAAAGCTCCACCGTTAAAGTCAAAGAATTTATAGTTGTTCAATGTAAGCTCAAAATTATAAGGCCACATTTTAACGAAAGATGCAACTGCTGCTGTGATGAAAAGTCCTAAAACACTAAGACCAATTAACCAACAGAAACAGTAGAAGAAGATATCTCTTCCAGTAGAGCTTTCAATTCTGTAGTTCATCGACTTTGCATTGAAGGTATCTCTTTGTTTTTTTTCTAAAGATTTTTCAAAGAAGAAAGATATCACCGCTGGGATAAGTAAAAGTATACTTACAACTGCTCCTCTTCCTAAGTTTTGTTGTCCAATTACTTGCTTATAGATATCTGTAGCTAAAACATTGTAGTTTCCACCAACAACTTTTGGAGCTCCAAAATCTGTGAAAGCAAGAATGAATGAAACTGTCGCAGTAGAGAACACTGCATATTTACAAGATGGTAAAGTTATAGTGAAGAACTGTTTTAATTTACTTGTTCCAAGAGTTTTCGCAGCTTCATAAAGTCTGTAGTCACTGTTTTGTAATGCCATTGATATAATCAAGTAAGCTTGAGGTAGAGTATAGATTACCTCACTTATTACGATTCCAGTAGGACCGTAAAGATTTATATCAGTTGCTATAGCTGGAAAGTTTCCAAAGAAACCAGTTGTAATAACTCCCATTCTTCCGAAAAGATATACAAGTGAAATTCCATGTAACATAGTCGGAGCAAATATAGGTAGAAGGATTAGAAATCTTAGAATTGTCTTTCCTTTTATATTACTTCTAGCCATTCCGTAAGAGTAACCAAATCCCAAAACTAAAGTTATAATCATAGTTAAACTAGCAATTTTAACTGTATTAAAGAATGAAGCCATTACGCCTGGGCTAGTAAGGTACTGCACAAAGTTTTGTAATCCAATAAAGTTTCCAGCATTATCCTCTGTCGCTTTTATGCTTAAAGTAATCAGAGGAAAGGCTAATGTAACAATGAAAAATGCTACGATTGCCCAAACAATTATATCTCTGACTTTTTCAGAAAGTAGTTTTTCAGATTTTTTAAAAACTAACTCCATTCAACTTCGCCTCCTAAAGTTCTTTCAACTTTAAGGAATATATGCTGGTCTTTCTTTAAAGGTATATGAGCAATTTTATTTCTACAGATATCAACTTCGATTATGTAGTTCTTTTTATTAACTTTTAATCTGTAGTATGACCCCATATACTCCCACGATTCCAATGTTCCCATAAAGAAGTTTTCAGTATGCTCATCCGCTAACGAGATATCCTCGGGTCTTGCCATAACTTTTTTTCCATTAATCTCAAACTTATTAACTTTTCCTATGAAATCCCCAATAAAGTTATTAGCTGGTTTTTCATAGATATCTTGAGGCGTTCCAACTTGAACAACCTTAGCATTATCCATAACAATTATTCTATCTGACATAGAAAGAGCTTCCTCTTGGTCATGAGTAACCATAATAGTTGTGATTCCAAGTTTTTTCTGAAGATCTTTTATATCATTTCTAAGTTTTTCTCTAACTTTAGCATCAAGTGCTGAAAGTGGTTCATCTAGTAGAAGTATATCTGGCGAGTAAGATATTGCTCTAGCAAGAGCTACTCTTTGTTGTTGCCCCCCTGAAAGTTCATTTGGATATTTGTTTTCTTGTCCTCTTAAACCAACAAGCTCAAGAGATTCATCTACCTTTTTTCTAATTATATCTTTTGGTATTTTTTTGTTTTTCATTCCGTAAGCTATATTTTCACCAACTGTTAAGTTAGGGAAAAGAGCATATGATTGGAATACGATTGACATATTTCTTTTTGATGGGTGTTTCTTTGTGATGTTCTCATCCTTTAAGAAAATCTCGCCGCTATCAACAGTTTCAAGACCAGCAATTATTCTAAGTAGTGTTGTTTTACCACAACCAGATGGTCCTAAGAAACAGATAAACTCCCCTCTTTCTATTTCGAAATCTATATTGTTTAATGCTTTGAATTTACCGAAAGTTTTTTCAATATTTTTTATTTTTAAATAACTCATTAATTCCTCCCTCTTTCATCATCTACAGTTATAATACTATATTAGAGTTAAAAACAAATTAAAACCAAGTAAAACACGAGTAAAACAAAGGTTAAGATTTTGTTAAAAAATAAAAGCTACAGATTTCTCTGTAGCTAGTTCAAATAAGTATTAGTTTTTTTCTGTTTTTGAACCAAACTTAGCTTCCCAATTCGAAAGAATACGATCTTTGTTAGCCGCAGCCCAAGAGAAGTCATTTGCAATAAGTTGAGATATTGGATTTTCAGGGAAACCTTTTGGAGGTTTAACGTCCATCTCTCTTGAAACGATTGCATATGATTTAGCATACATAGCCATTGCTTCTTCAGATATAGCCCAGTCTAGGAAGATTTTTGCTTCATCTTTTATATCCTTTTTATTTATAAGAGCGTTTGCTTCTGAATCCCAACCTGATCCTTCTGAAGGGAAGTAAACATTTATAGGTGCTCCTTCATTTTTAATTTTAATTCCAGGGTATCCATAAGAGATTCCAATTGGATATTCTCCTGAAGCTGCTGTTTTTGCAGGTTTTGAACCAGAATGAGTATAAACTCCCATGTTTTTATCTAGGTCAGCCATATACTGCCAAGCTTGTTCCTCTCCTAAAAGTTGAACTAAAGCAGAAACAGTTAAGAATCCAGTTCCAGATGAAGCTGGATTTGGCATAGAGATTAATCCTCTATATTCAGGTTTTAGAAGGTCGGCGAAGTTTTTAGGTTCCTCTATTCCAAGTTTTTTCATTTCTATAGTATTTACAGAGATTGCTGTCATCCAAGCGTTATTACCAACCCATTTAGGATCTTTTCCACTGTTGTCTCTGAATTTTGTGTTTATTTTTTCTATATCTTTAGGTGAGTATGCTTTTAAAAGATTAGCTTCATCTAAAACCAATAATCCAGTTGCTGCAGTTCCCCATATAACGTCAGCTTGAGGATTGTTTTTCTCTGCTAAAACTCTAGAGACTATAACACCAGTAGATTCTCTAACGATATTTAACTTTATATCAGGATATTGCTTTTTGAAAGATGTTAAATATTCTGGTATTTGCTCGTTTTCTAAAGCTGTATAAACTGTTATCTCTTTGCTTTTATTGTTAGTAGCAGTAGGTTTCTCAGAACTTCCACATCCAACTAAAAGTCCTGCAAAAAGTAGTGAACCAATTATTTTTTTATTAATCATTTAAATCACCCCATAGTTTATTTTATAAAATGATTATACTTTATTTATGTAAAGAGAAAATAAAGAAAAGGTAAAAGAAAGGTAAAACCATAAAAAACTATATATTAGAAATTAAAAAACTGATATAAAACCAATAAAAACAAAAAAAAGTGAATCTTAGAATATATTAGAATAAAAATTCGAAAAAAAAAGCAATTTTTCCTAGAAAAAAAATGGAATTCGAGCTATAATTTATAGAAAACTATTTTATTATGAAAAAAAATGATTGAATTTGATGGGAAATGATTAGAGATTTGTTTTTATGTGTGCAATTTAGGGGGATGGATGAGAGGAATAAGAATACTTATTATTTTCTTAATAAATTTTAGTATGTTGTTTTCAACAGAGAAATATATACCGAAAAATAGACAAGAAATAGAGTATCTTGAAAAAATTAGAGAAAAAACATTTAAGATGGGAATAGTTCAAAAAAACTATTTTGCATCAGAAAAAATTGATGGAATATCTTTAAACGATATAATTGAAGAGATGTTTAGAGATTATTTAGATTTAAATATAATTTTAGAAAAAAGAGAGTGGGATGAAAATCATAGCAAATTTAAAAATGGTGATTTAGATATAGTAGGTTACTTAACACCGTCAGAGGATAGAAAGAACTATGCTTTATTCACTCAAGGAATTATAGAAGAAAATTTAGTAATTGTTTCTAGAGATAAAAAGATAGATACAATAGGTGATTTAGATGGATTAAAAGTCTATGTGACTAGAGAAAGTATATATGAAAAATTTTTAGAAAGATTTATAGATAAAAATGAAATTCATTTAGAATATATTCCGATATCTGATATAGGAGATGATAGACCATATTCTTATGTAGATTCAGATTTGAATACTATAGGTGAAAAAAATAAATTAAAAATAGGTAGATTGCCGAATGCTTCTTTAGGTTTTATAAAAGAGCACCATGAACTAGTAAAGATAGTTGATAATGCTTTAGATGAAAAATATGGATTGATAATAAAAACTTGGTTTGAAAAAAGAAAAGAAAAGATATTTAAATGTAGATTGAATAGTCTTTTAACAAAAGAGGAGAAAAAATATTTAAATGAGTTACCAGTATTAAGAGTGGCTTATGGTAATATTGAAAAAATTAGTGAGTATTCACCTTTAGAAAATAGATATGTGGGAATAGCTCCAAGAATAATAAATTATATTTCAGAAAAAATGGGTATTCAAGTTATCGAAAGAGTTGATTTAAGAAGAGCAAATTGGAGAGGATGGACTCAAAAGTTTCTAGCCAAAGAGATTGATGTAATGCTTCTTTCTAAAACTCCAGAGCGAGAAAAAATATTTTTATTTACAAATAAACTGTCAGATATGAATGTATACGAGATAACCAATTTGAATCTTCAAAATAAAAAAAATAAAAAGATAGGAGTAATAAAAGATTCTATTGAAGAGAAAATAGCTAGAGAATATTTTGTAAACAGTGATATTATTCCTTATGATAATGAAGAAAAAATAAATCAAGATTTAAAAAAAAGAAAACTAAATACGATACTTTCTATAAATGCTGGTAGCTATGATATATCTAAATATAGTATAAAAGTTTTAGATGTTGTGCCAATGAATATTGTGTTAAGTAAAGATAATATTATTTTAAGAGATATATTAAATAAAGCTATAAATGAGTTTGTCAATATGGATGAATTTATGCAAGATTCTGAGATTACTAGAAAAAAAATTGAAATCTATGAAAAAAGAGTTCATAAAAATTTAATAGCTTTAATAGCTATTAGTTGTATATTTTTAATTGTCTTAGCAATGCATCAAACTCTAAAAATATTTAAGCATAAGAAAAAAAATAAGGAACTACTTAGAGATGAGTTGACAGGGCTTTATAGTAGAAGAGTGTACAATCAATTTTGTAAAAAGAATCAGACTTTAAAAGGGTGTGCTATTCTTTTGGATTTGAATAATTTTAAGATATTAAACGATACATATGGACATGATTATGGAGATAAGATTTTAATAGAAGTTGGAGAGTGTTTAAGAAGAGTTTTTAATGAAGAGCATACATTTAGAATCTCAGGAGATGAGTTTTATGTTTTTTCAACTTGTATAGAAGATATTGATTTAAAGTTGAAAAAATTAAAAAAATTATTTATAGATTCTCTTTTGCTTAGGAGATATAATATATCTTTTAGTTTGGGTTATTATTATAAAAAAGAAAATATATCAATGATGGAAGCTTTTAAATATGCAGATATGGCGATGTATTTTGCTAAAAGAGAGAAAAAAGAGTGGTTTGAAGAAGCGACAGAAGAGTTTATAAATAAAAATGTAAGAAGAAAAAAAATGGAAATACTTTTGAAAAAAGGTTTTGATAGAGAGTTTTATCCTGTATTTCAAGGAAAATATGATTTGAATACAGGTAAATTGATAGGAGCAGAAGCTTTAACTAGATGGAAAAACTCAGAGTTAGGTTTAGTTTCACCAGTTGAATTTATTCCTGTTGCAGAAGAGCTTGGAATGATTTATAAGATAGATTATAAAATAGCTGAGCACGCAGTTAAAGAAACTAAAAAACTTTTGATAAAAAAACAAGTTGATGAGGATTTTAGAATGTCATTTAATATGTCAGCAGAGACGTTTAGAAGAAGTGATGTTGTAAGTTATATTTTCAAAATTTTAGAAAGATACTCTTTAGATGGAAAAAATTTAGAAATAGAGATTACAGAAAGTATGTTTTTAACAGATACTAAAGATGTAGTTTCAAAATTAAAAAAGCTAAATGAAAGAGGAGTATATATATCAATTGATGATTTTACAGCAGGGTATTCAACAGTTGGATTATTGACAACATTACCAATAGATGTAGTTAAATTTGATAGATCTCTAATATCTACAATATGTGAGGATTCAGATAAAGGAAGAAGTGTTTATATCGGTCTAGCGAAAATGATAAAGAGTTTAAAACTTAAAGTTGTTGCTGAAGGAATAGAGGGAAAAGAGCAATATGAATTTTTAAGAGAGATCGGAATAAATTATGGTCAGGGTTATTATTTAGGAAAACCAGAAAGAATTTTACAAGATAGTAATAATTAAGGAGGAAAAATGTTTGAAGTAAAAAATTATGTTGAAAGTGATTTTAAAGCACTTTTTAATATAAATAGAAATGCATTTAGAAATTACTCTAGAAAAGAGAGTTTGAATGAATTTAAAAAGTCTATTGAAAATACAGTTGGAAAAGTTTTAGTTTTGCAAAATGAGATAATAGGAGCTGTATTTTTAGAGGCTAAAGATAGTGAAGGGAATTTTAAAGTAAAAAAGCTATTTATAACACCAAAATATCAAAATAAAGGCTTGGGGTATTTTATTTTGACTCATCTAAAAGAGGAAGATGAATCTATAAAAAATATCGAATTAGAAATATCTGAAGAGATTTTAAAAGTAAAAAAGTTTTGTGAAAAAATGTTAAAAGAAATATAGAAAAAGAGGTAAAAAATGAAAAATAAAATATCTGCTTTAGGGCAATATCTAGTTAAGCAAACAGGAAAGAATTTTAATTTTAAAATGATAAAACCTGATGGGTACTATAAAGGAGTGTTATTCTCTTACGGATTAGATGATTACTTAGTTTCAAGTGATAGAGTTGAACTTTTAAGTACTATCGAGTTAATCTCAATGAAAACAGCAAAAGATTATCCAGCTAAGCTTGTAAGAAGATACACTCATAGTAAGTTTGAAAAAATTGGAAAGAAAAAAGAGGAAACAATTGTAGTAAATGGAGTTAAATATTTCATTATTAAATTGTAAAAATCTAAAAAAAATGGTATAATTTTTATCGAACGAATTTAATAAAGAAGATGTTTGGGAGATCCATCTGTAAAAAAAACCAGCGAAGGGCTAGGTTTATTCTGCCCTTTTTTTGTTTTATGGGTCCCAGAAAGGGAGAGATTATGAAAAAAGTAATTATTGATTGTGATCCAGGAATTGATGACTCGTTAGCGTTGATTTTAGCTCTAAAATCACCAGAATTAGATGTTGTTGGAATTACAATCTGTGCTGGAAATGTTCCAGTGGAACTTGGAGGAGTAAATGCCTACAAAGTTTTAAAACTGATGGATAGAGTGGATATTCCAATCTATTTAGGAGATAATAAGCCTTTAAAAAGAGAGCTTGTTACAGCCCAAGATACACATGGAGAGGATGGATTAGGTGAAGTTTTACCTATGATAGAGATTCCAGAAGGAGCTATACAATTAGGAGCTGTGGATTATTTAATTCAGACTTTAAAGAATAGTGATGATGTATCGATTATAGCTTTAGGACCAATGACAAATTTGGCAAAGGCTGTGGAGAGAGAGAAAAACATTTTGAAAAAAGCTGAAAGAATAGTTTCTATGGGTGGAGCTTTTAGAACGAATGGCAACTGTTCACAAGTGGCAGAGTTTAACTATTGGGTTGACCCTCAATCGGTAAACGTAGTTTTTGAAAATGTTGATAAGGCGATAGAGCTAATACCTCTAGATGTAACTAGAAAGATAGTTTTAACACCGAATTACAGAGAGTATCTAAGACAGATGAAAAATGATGTAGCACAGTTTATCTATGATGTAACAGGATTTTATGTGGATTTCCACTGGATGCAAGAGAGAACTTTAGGATGTGTTATAAACGATCCTTTAGCAGTGGCATATTTTATAAAACCAGAGTTATGTAAGGGAGTTTTGACGCATTTAGAATGTGTCCAAGATGGACCTGCTATGGGTCAGAGTTTAATAGACATTGGAGATTTCTATAGAAGAGTTCCAAATGTATTTATAAACACTGAAGTAGATGAAAAAGAGTTCTTTAACTTATTTTTCAAAAGAGTTTTTCCAGAAAATATAAAAGATACAGAGATCGTGTTAAAGGGGTATTAAGATGAATATGGCAGATATATTATTAAGAAATGAAGTATTATGGGCAATAAAATTATTAGTAAGTTTTATAACAGTTTTAGGAGCATATAAGTGTTTTGGTAAAGTTGGATTATTTGTTTGGATTCCAATATCTATGTTTATAGCCAATGTTGAGGTTATGATTTTAGTTAAGTTATTCGGATTGCACGCTTCTTTAGGAAATATTCCTTATGCAAGTGCTTTCCTTGTTACAGATATTCTTTCAGAGAAGTATGGGGAAGAGGATGCGAAGAAAGCTATATGGATTGGATTCTTTACAAATATAGTTGTAGCTTTAATGATAAACTTTGCACTTATGTTTACACCAGAAGTTGATGGAGTGGAAACATTTGGTAATTTAAAATCTATTTTTGGATTGTTCCCTAGATTTATGATAGTTGGATTAGTATCTTACGCTATTTCACAAAATATAGATATCTATCTATATAAAAAGTTAAAAGAGAAATTCCCTAACCATTTATGGATTAGAAACAATGGAAGTACAATGATAAGTCAGTTAGTAGATAACATTTTATTTACGACATTTGCATTTATAGGAGTATTCCCAGTTTCAGTTATGTTTGAGATATTCTTAAGTACATATATTTTAAAATGGATAGTAGCAGCTATGGATACACCATTCCTATATTTAGCTACGAAAATGGATTCTAAAAAATCGTTATGTTAATATATTTGGAGGTTAGAGTTTTCTAACCTCCTTTTTTATAAGAAGAAAATAAAGTTCTAAATATGAAACAAAAAAAATGTTATAAATCTTTTAATAATAAGCATATACATATATAAATAAATAAAAAGATAAATAAAAAAGTTATAAAAGTTTCACATATGAAACCTTTTTGTATAAAAAGATGTTTTATTTTTATACAAAGAAATGTATAAACTTACATAAGATGTATTTTTTAGAGAAAAATTCAGGAGGGAATTATGAAAAAGAAAATTTGGTCAATTTTATTTTTAGGAGCATCGATATTTACGTTTGGAAAAGAATTTCCAACTAAAAATGTAAACTTAGTAGTACCTTTTGGTGCCGGTGGAGGAACAGATGCAGTAGCGAGAAAATTATCAAGTATAGCTGAAAAAGAATTAGGAAAATCGATTGTTATAGTAAATAGAACAGGAGGAGCAGGAGCAGTAGGAATGACTTATGGGGCAAAGTCAAAAAATGATGGTTACACAGTAACTATGATAACAAGAGAGATTGTGTCATTACCATTAATGAAATTATCACCAATATCTTATAAAGATTTTGATTTAGTTAGTTTGATAAATATGGATCCAGCAATTGTATTAGTAAACAAAGATTCGAAGTATAATTCAATTAAAGATTTATTAGAAGATGCAAAAGCAAATCCAGGAAAAATAAAATTTGCAAGTACAGCAAAACCTAACTTTTATGCTTTAGCTATCGAAGTAGAAGAAGGTATCAAGTTAAATCATATTCCATATAATGGAGCTTCTGAAGCGATTCCCGCAGTATTAGGGAATCATGCGGATTTGACAATTGTAAATCCAGGAGAGGCTATCGGACAAATAAAAAGTGGACAATTAAAACCAATTGGAATAATGGCTGATAAAAGGTTGGAGAATTTAGAAGAAGTATCTACTTTGAAAGAACAAGGTTACGATATAGTTTCAGGAACTTGGAGAGGTTTGGCAGTTCCTAAAGGGACATCTCCAGAAATAATCGAAAAATTGAATCAAGTATTTAAAACTGCTTCAAATTCAGAAGAGTTTAAAGAATTTATGGATAACTCAAATTTTGGAATAAAATATTTAAATGCGGAAGAATTTAAAACTTTTATTGAGGAAGATACAGTAACTATAAATAAAATTATAGATAGTATAAATTAAATAATAAGGAGTAAGTACAGTAATGATAGAAAAAATATTTTCAATATTTCTTTTAATTATAAGTATGATAGGCTATCACTTGGCAAGAAGTTTTGAGAATGGATTTATGATAGATAATGGGTTAGGAGCAGGATTTTTTCCGAAGGTAGTATGCATAGTATTAGGAATTTTATCGTTAATAATGTTTATAAGGAGCTTTAAGAGTAATGCCAACTACAAGTTTTGTAAAGATAATAAGAATACATTTGTTGTAATGGGATTATGTATAATATATTTATTTTTGATGCAAAGAATAGGATATTTGTTATCAACAATAATTTTTTCTTTAGGAGTAATTAATGTTTTAGACAGAAAAAAAATAATTATAAATATAATGTTTTCTGTAATATTTACGATTGGAATTTATTATTTATTTTCTAAAGTATTTAATGTATCATTACCAACGGGAATTTTATAGGAGGAAATTATGTTTAATCATTTGTTAGAGGGGTTTAGTACAGCACTTCAACTAGGAAATCTTTTTTATCTTATAGCAGGAGTTACCGGCGGAGTTGTGATAGGAGCACTTCCAGGTTTAACTGCAACTATGGGAGTTGCTATACTTCTTCCATTTACTTTTGGAATGAATGCAGTAACAGGATTGATAATGCTTGTAGGGATATATATAGGAGCTATATATGGAGGTTCGATTTCTGCTATTTTATTAAATACTCCAGGTACACCGGCTTCAGCTGCGACCTGTATAGATGGATATCCATTAGTAAAAAAAGGGCAGGCAGCAAAAGCATTAAGTGCTTCAACAATAGCGTCAGTTGTAGGTGGATTGATAAGTTGTTTAGCATTAGTAACAATTTCACCATATTTAGCAAAATTTGCATTACGTTTCAGTGCGCCAGAATATTTTTCATTAGCATTATTTGGATTGACGATAATTGCAAGCATCTCCTCTGATAATTTTTTGAAAGGGGTTATAGCAGGAATTATAGGATTATTAATTTCAACGATTGGAATGGATCCTATCACAAGTTTTCCAAGATATTCGTTTAATATAGTAGATTTATTAAATGGACTATCTGTTATACCGGTATTAATTGGATTATTTGCAGTAGCAGAAGTATTTAATCAAATAGAAATTTTAGTAAAAGAAAAACATATAAAAAGTGACATAAAAATGGATAGAAATTACATGTCATTTAAGGAGATAAAAAAATCTTTACCAACAATGATAAAGTCGGGAGTATTAGGAACTTTTATAGGATCTATACCTGGTGCAGGAGCTGATATCGCTGCTTTTGTTTGTTATAATGAAGCTAAGCGAAGCAATAGAGATGAAAAATTTGGAGAAGGAAGCTTAATAGGAATATCGGCACCAGAAGCTGGGAATAACGGAGTTACAGGAGGAGCGCTAGTTCCTTTGCTTACCTTAGGGGTTCCTGGTGATGCAGTAGCAGCAGTTTTATTGGGAGCGTTAATAGTTCAAGGATTGACACCAGGACCTCTACTGTTTGAACAAAATCCTGAGATAGTTTATGGGCTGTTTAGTGCGATGATCTTAGGAAATATTGTTTTATTATTTGTAGGATTAGGAGGAATTAAGTTTTATAGCAGAATAGTGGAAATTCCGAAATTATTAATGATACCAAGTATTTTAATATTGTCAACAGTAGGTTCATATTCAATGAATAATAGTCTTTTTGACGTTGCTGTAACATTAGGTTTTGGAATTATTGGATATATTATGGGTAAAATAAAAATGCCAAGTTCTCCAATTGTTTTGGCAGTTATATTAGGTCCAATGTTAGAAACTAATTTAAGGAAGGCAATTTTAATGTATGAAGGTTCATATTCTTTTCTTTGGACCAGACCAATAACAATAGTATTTTTAATTTTAACAGTACTTTCTTTAATCTCAGCATATAGAAAAAAGAAGATGTAAAGCTAAAGAGTAAAAAAAGATTGCAGATTTAGTGCAATCTTTTTTTGTTGAAATTAAAATCTTAAAGAGAGACAGCTAAGGCCACCATCAATCTTTTTAAATTCAGAAGTATCGACAGTGATAATTTTATAATTCAACTTTTGAATAGCTTTTTCAATTTGTGGATAACCTTCAGGAACTATGATTGTTCCATTTACCCATATACAGTTTGCAGCATAAGCTTCATTTATATCAACAATAATTTTGTTGAACTTTTCAAACTCTTTTTTATTTATAAACTCTCCTGAAACAAGTAGATTATTATTTTCAATATAATTAACACCAGTTTTTAAATGTAAAACTTCATCTAAAGTAACTTCAGAACCAGATAAGCCATATCTATTTAATATAGAGATGAATTGATTAATTCCTTCTTTATTCGTTCTTGCTGATTTTCCAATATAAAAGTGATCTCCAACCATCATAACATCTCCACCTTCTAATGTTCCAGGAAATTTTATATATTCAATATTTTCATCTGAATAAAATTGTTTAAGAGCAGGAATAATATATTGAATCTCTTTATTTCTAGATTTAGCACCAGGATTACTTACAATTGCACATTTTTTGGTTAGAACAGCAGTATCTTCAACAAAACAAGAATCAGGAAATTTTTCTAAAGCTTCCAATTCAATTACATTGACTCCACATGATTTTAAAGCTTTTATATAGTCAGAATGTTGCTTTAAAGCAAGTGAATAGTTTGGGGCTCCTAACTCTGGAGAAGAGGTAATACCATCACATATAGTTTTACTTGGTTTTCTAACAATTACATTTTTGAACATAATATCCTCCTGAATTAATTTTCTATAAAATATTTTTTATTTAATTTCTCAAAAGTTCCATTTGATTTTAGAGTTTCTAAAGCTGTATTTATGTTCTTTACAAGAGTCAGATTTTGTTTTCCAACAGCAATAGCGTAGTCCTCTTTTGCTAATTCGTTATCAATATATTTTAAATTGGAATTATTTTTAACAAAATTTTTAGCAGGTTCAGAATCTAAAATTACAGCATCTATTTTATTAGCATTTAAAGCCATTATAGATTCTGAAGTTGTATTGTATCTATAAAGGGTTATAGAGTTGCCCATTTCAGTAGTAATAACATCACCAGTACATCCTAATACCACACCAACTTTATGCCCTTTTAAGCTTTCAAGAGTACTTAAAGTACTATTTTTATTTACAATTAGTAGTTGTTTTGATGTGTAGTAGGGATTGGAAAAATTAATATTTTTTTCTCTTTCAGCTGTAACCGTCATTCCAGCAATAATAGCATCTAATTTTCCAGTTTGAAGAGCAGGAATAAGACCATCAAATTGTATGTTTTTCAATACGATTTCTTTATTCAAAATTTTTCCAATCTCTTTAATTAAATCGATATCAAATCCTTTGATTTCACCATTTTCAATATATTCGAAAGGTGGAAATTCAGTGGCATCTGTACCAACATAAAGTTTTTCTTGAGCGTAGGTATTTGTTTGTAATAAAAATAAAGGTAGAAATAATAATTTGATAATTTTCTTTTTCATAGATAAACCCTCCTTTGAAAGTAAATAAAAAAACAGACTCATACCTTAAAAAGTGTAAGTCTGTTATATTAATATAAATATAATAAAAAATTCGTCTTGAAACTAAGAATTAATTAAATAAAAATTTTCTTAAGACGAGTAAATAAATATATTTTAGACATACAAAATAAGGTTGTTATTAAATTGATATAAAAAATATTAAATTTCCTTATTAAAGTTGTCCTTAACATATTTTCGCCTCCTATAAAAATTTATTAGCGTAATAATATCATATCGAAATTTTTTAGTCAAGAAAAATTAAGCTACTTTTTTATTTGATTTTGATTATTAACTATAATTAATAAAATTAATATGAAAGATATATAAAAATGTTTTTTCTAAAATAGAACATTTTTTTGACTTCTTGAAGTTTTTTTAAAAAAAAATAAAAAAATTTCAAGTAGTTAAAAAATACTAAATATGCTAGGATAATAGTAAAAATATTTTATAAAAATAAAATTACGCAGAAAGAAATTAAATAGTTAATAAAAATGGCTGATTTTATTGGGATCAGTCTTTTTTTATTGAGAAGGAGAAAACGATGATTTATTATGATAATGCATCAACAACATATCCTAAATTTAGTAGTGTTTATGAAGAAACTATGAAACTATATAGAGAAGTAGGGATTAATTTTAGTAGAAATAATTCAGATAAAAGTAGAAATGCCAGAGTTATAAAGGAAAATTTAATAGATAACATAAAAAAAATATTCTCAACAAAAAATGAAGTTATATTAAATTCTTCATCAACATTTTCATGTAATGAGATAATATTCGGACTAAATTATAACAATATAAAAACAATTTATATTTCACCTTTCGAACACAACTCAGTTTATAGAGCTATAAAAAAAATATCAAAAGAAAAAAATATAGAATTAAAAATTTTAAAATTTAAAAAATTTGAATTAGATATTGAAGATATGAAATTACAATTTATGTCTCAAAAACCAGATTTGATTATACTTAATCATGCTTCCAATGTTTTTGGAAACATTTTACCTGTTCGTGATATTTTTGAGGCTGGAAAAATTTATAATGCAATTACAGTTTTAGATGCAAGTCAAACAGGAGGTGTTTTAGATTTTTCTGAGATTTCTGGATTGGCAGATTTTATAATATTTGCAGGTCATAAAAATTTATATGGTCCTTCAGGAATAGGAGGATATATCTATAATAAAAAAATTTCTCTAAATCCTCTACTATATGGTGGAACAGGAGTTAAATCTGAAGATGAAGAAATGCCAGAGGAGTTACCTGAAAGATTTGAAGCTGGAAGTCCAAATATTTTAGGGATGATAGGACTTAAAATAGCAACAGATGAATTGATAGAGATAGGAATAGAAAATATAAGATCAAAAAAAGAGAATAATTTCAAAAATTTATATGATCTTTTAGAGGAGTATTCATATGATATAAAAATATACTCAGAAAAAGAGAATAATATAGGAGTTTTATCGATAACTGCTTTTGATTACTCACCTCAAGAGTTAGAAGAGATTATGAATGACAACGAGATTATAACAAGGAGAGGGATGCATTGTGCACCGCTTGCTCATCATCATATAGGAACTCAGGATGGAGGAACACTTAGGTTTTCAGTAAGTTACTTTAATAATGATGAAAATTTAGAAGTGTTAAGAGAAACTTTGGATAGTTTATTTTAGGAGAGGTTATGTTAAATAAAATTAAAAGTATATTTAAAGATGAAGAGTTAGAGAGAGAAATAGAACGTTTAAAAATGGATTTAATAGAAAAGGAATTTCTTTATAATGAACTTTTAAAAACAAATATTATTTCTCTTCAAAAAAATAAGGAATTAGAAAAGAGTTTAATTGAAGAAAGAAAAAGAAATGAAAATTTAAAAGATGAGTATACGAATAAAATCATTGTTGAAATGGATTTGGTTAAAGAATTAAAAAATGAAAAAGTAGAGTTTGAAAAAGAGATATCAGTTTTAAAAGCAGAATTTCCAAAACTAGAAGCTGCTTATTCTGATGAATATCAAAAACGTCTTAAAGCAAAATTGAAATTAGAAGAAGAAAAATTAGAAAAAAAGATTTTAGAACTTCAAAATGAGTATTCTAAATATTTTTCAGAAGAAACAGAAAAATTTAAACTAAAGATTGAAAGCATAGAGAAAGAAAAAAATGAATTATATATAAAAACTAAAGAGATTCAAAAAAATTTTGAAAGACAGAAAGTAGACCTCCAAAAGAGTTTACTTTTAGAAAAGTCAGCTAAAGAAAATCTATCAAAAGAAATATTAAGTTTAAAAGATAAGTTAACAAAATTAGAAGAGTTAAAAAATTTAAATTATAATTTGAAAGAAGCAAAGCAGGAAGAGCTGTTAGAGTTACTAGAGAAGTTAAAATTAGAAGAGTTAAAGATAAAAGATTTGACTGCTAGCTATGAATTAAAATTGAAAAAAGAGTTAGAAAAGCTAGAGCAAGAAAAACTAAAGAAAATTAATGTGTTGAAAGAGTCAGAGGTTTTAAGAAATAAACTTATTATGTTTACTAAAATAGAAAAAGAATTGATAGATTTAAGAAGAGTCAAAGCTATCAATAACCAAGAAAAAGAAATATTATCTAAGCAGAAAGATTCATTATCTGAAGAATTAAAGAATTTAAACCAGAAATTAATTAAAAGTGAAGATTTGAGAAAAAAATTAGAAATTAAAAATTTAGAAGAGTTAAGAATAAAAGATAAATTGTTAAAAGAAACAACAGAATTAGATAAAAAATTAAAAATAGAATTGGACAAACAAAAAAATGAAATACAAACAACTCAATCAAAATTGAATTCGCTTATTATAAATGAAGAGCAAGTTAAAATGGAAGAGTGGAATATAAAATCTTATACGAAAGATGACTGGTATAAACTGTATGAAATAGCTAAAGCATTAAAAGTAAAAGAAAATATTGTAAAAGATTTATTCGTATTATGGAGATATAAAGCAACAAATTTAAAAATATCTGATAGCCAGTATGGTGTAATTTTAAAAAATTATTTTGAATTACGTGAAGTTATAACAAAATTTGAAGTGAAGAAATATGGTGTAAATAATACTAAAATGAATTTAAAGAAAGAGAATTCAATAGTTGATTTGCTGAATAAAGTAGAAAAAGAGTTGTTGTATTTAAGAGAGGTAAGAACTAAAGAAAATCAGGAAAAAGAGAGATTAGCTAGAGAGAGGGATTCATTAATTCAAGAAATAGAGAGTTTTAATAGTAAGTTGAAAGAAGTAAAACTATCAATGTCAGAGGAGATAAAAGAGTTATCGGATAAATTAAAAGTAGAAGAGTTAAAAGTAAAAGATTTGACAAGTAATTACGAATTGAAACTGAAAAAAGAGTTAGAAAAGCTAGAGTTGGAAAAGTTGGAGAAAGAAAAATTATCTAAAGAGAGAGATTCGTTATATCAAGAGGTAGAGAATTTAAATTTCAGCTTGAAAGAAGTAAAGTCATCAATATCAAAAGAGATAAAAGATTTGACTCCAAAAGAAACTGAAATAACAAAAGATGATGAGCAAAATATAAATTTAGAAATACATATGGTAGACGAAAAAAAGGCAGATAAATTAGTTGAAACTAACAAACAAAATCTTTTAAGTAGATGGGCAGATAAAGATAAGTTTTTGGAATATAAGGATAATTTAACAGAGTTATTAAAAACCTTTAATGGAAATGATTTTAAAGAGATGTATTTAGAAGGTAAGAAAAGAGGAGTTTTAAAATCTCTTAAAGATAGAGATTTTAGCAATATTATAACTCGTTTAAAATTGAAACTACCTTTAACAACTATGAGTTTAGAGAAAATAGAAGATTTTTATGAAGGATTAATGAATGATATTTATTCACAAGAGTTCTCATTGGTAAAAGAAGATGTAGAAAGTACTAAAGAGAGTGAAGAGAAAATAAATGCAGAAGATGAAAATAAATTTGAACGAGAAGAATTTGATATAGAATCTTATACAGCAAAGGATTGGTATAGATTTTATCAGATAGCTCAAGAGTTTAAAGTGAAAGATTATCTTCAAAAAGCAATTTTTACTTTATGGAAATATGAAGAAAGAGATTTGATGATATCAGATAGTCAATATGCAACGATTAGGAGAAATTATTCGGAGTTATATGAGGTTATAAAGAAGTTTGAGTCTGAGAAAAATAAAATAGGTATAAACAACAAGATTACAGAGTTAGTTATTGATAAATATACCGAAAATAAAATATTAAAACACGAAATTGAAAAAAAATCTGAAAATTCAAAAGTAATAGAGTTGGATCAAAATATTGCAGATATATTATTCTAAAAAAGGAGAAGTTAAGTGAATTTATTTAAAGAGTTAGATTTGAAAATCTCTTATAGAAGTGATACAGACAACATATATTGTGATTTTTTAGAAAAATGTTTAAAAAATTCTATTTCATATGATAGAGCTGTAGGATATTTTACGAGTGATAGTTTATATCTATTATTAGAAGGAGTAGAAAATCTTATAAAAAATAATGGAATAATGAGAGTGGTTACATCTCCACAACTTTCAGAAAAAGATATCTTAACTCTTAAAACTTTACATAATAAAGAAATTGTTAATCTGAAAATAGAGGAAGAGCTCCAAAAATTTTACTCAGGGAAAGAAGAAGATACAACTAAAATATTTTCATGGTTAGTTAGTAAAGATATACTTCAAATAAAAATTGCGTATCAAAAAGATTATATTGGAATTTATCATGAAAAGTTTGGGATATTTAAAGATTCAGAAGGGAATAAAATAGCTTTTTCTGGTTCTGTTAACGAAACCATAGGTGGGATGAGTAGAAACTTTGAATCGATAGATGTTTATTCTTCATCTGATGGAAAAAAAGATTTAGAAAGAATAGAGAATAAAGAGATAGATTTTGAAAAACTATGGGGAAATAAGACAAATAAAATAGAAGTTATTGATATAGATGAGGCAATTAAAAAAAAAATAATCTCGAGAGCTCCAACGAATGAAGAAGTAAGTGTTATATTAAACAGAAAATTTGAGAAAAATAGATTAAATGGATTAGTAAAGCCAGAATGGTTCAGTGTGAGAGAGTATCAAAAAAATGCTTTTGAAAGTTGGAAAAATAATCAGTTAAAAGGGATATTAGAGATGGCAACAGGAAGTGGAAAAACACTTACAGCATTAAATATAATGACAGAGATATCAAAAGACAAAAGGATGTTCTTTGTAGTTGTGTGTCCACAAACGTTTCTAGTTAGACAATGGGCTGAAGAAATTAAGGCATTTGGAGTAAAATCAGTTATTTGTAATTCAGAAAACAAAAATTGGAAAGATCAAATAAATGCTAAAATCTTTTTATTAAACGAAGACCAGATAGATGTTACAGTTGCAGTTGTAACAAATAAAACATTACAAAACGCATCTTTTTTAAGAGCTTTAAAAAGAGTAAAAAAAGAGATGATGATTATTGTAGATGAGTGTCATAATATTGGAAGTTTTAGCTTTGAAGAGTTTTTAGAGAGAGATGAGTTGAAAAAAAATTCGATAAGACTAGGTTTGTCAGCAACTCCTGATAGGCAAGGAGATCAAAAAGGAAATGAAGTTATTGAAAAGTATCTAGGAAAAGTTATTTTTCAGTTTTCATTAGATGATGCTATTAAAGGAGGATTTTTAACTAATTATAAATATTTTCCTTACTTTGTAACTTTAACAGAAGATGAAGAGAGAGAATATATAGAACTTAGCAAAAAAATAGCATCGCTAAGCTTCTCTAAAAACTCTAACTTGAAAGATAAAAAGAAAGAATCGACACCTTTGGAGATGTTACTTTTTAAGAGAGCTCGATTGTTGAATTTGACTAATAATAAAATATTGAAACTGCTAGAAGTTATTGATGAGTTTAGTTTTAATAATTTGATTTATGTTGGAGCTGGAAAAAGCAAAGAAGAAAGCGAAGATAGAGAACAAAAGTTTATAGATAAAACGATAGAAACAGTTTCTGAAAAAATGGACTTTAAACTTATGAAATTTACCTCTGAAGAATCTAAGAATGAAAGAGAAATTGTTATACAAAAGTTTAAAGAGAAGGATATAAATGCTGTTGTGGCTATCAAATGTTTAGATGAGGGAATAAATATTCCATCAATTGAAAGAGCATATATTTTGGGAAGTACAGGTAATTATAGAGAGTATGTTCAAAGAAGAGGTAGAATACTTAGAAAATCAGAAAATAAGAGTATTGCCGAGATACATGATTTTATAGTTATACCTAGAAGTTATGAAAGTTATCAACCAATTCAAGATTGTAATTTTAATTTTGAAAAAAAATTAGTGGAAAATGAATTGAAAAGATTAGAAGAATATAATTCATTAGCTTTAAATAAAAATAGAAATGAAAGTGAGTTAAGAAAAATTAAAGAATTTTATGGAATAGGAGAGGGTAATAAATGAGTGCAAAATCAAAAGGACAAGAGTTTTTTGCAAGTTTAACAAAAGAAGAACAAAATGCGATTATTCAAATAATAAAACTAGAAAATGACCCAGATAGATTAACTAAAAAAGAGAGCACGATAACAGTTAAACAAATTAAAGAGATAATCGGACAATATTCAATGGAGTGGAATGACTAATGATATTTAAAAGTATAATTTTAGAAAATTTTAGACCTTATTATGGGAAAGTTAAATTAGAATTTTGTAATGGTGAAAAAAACATTACACTTTTAAAAGCTGAAAATGGATCAGGAAAAACAACTTTATTACAAGCAATAAGATGGGGATTATATGGTGGAAATTTAGATTTAACATCAGGAGATCCTAAAAAGTTTGGTGCAAGCAGTTTTATAAATAAAAAATATTTAGAAGAAACAAAAGGAAAAACATATGCTAAAGTAGAGTTGAATATAGTAGGAAAAGTTTCGGAAGAAAAAGAAGAGCAGGAATATAAAATTATAAGACAGATAAATTTTGAAAATGATGTGTATATTGGAGTAGATTTGATTTTAGAATCAAATGCTGGGAAAATAAATCAAAGATCGGAAGCAGGGTGCCAAGAAATAATAAATCGTTTACTACCAAAAGAAATTAATTTTTTCATTGATGGAGAAAGACTAGAAAAAATAGCTCCTGAAAAAGAAAATCAAAGAAAAGTAAAAAAAGAAAGCTTAGAAGCAATAGAGGAATCTATAAATAGAGTGCTAGGAATAAAAAGTTTAGAAAATGCGGTTACAGATACTGCAAAGGTATATAGAGATTTAGAAAAAGAATATTCTGAAAGTAGTAGTGCTAATAAGGATATTGTCGAGTTAGAACAGAAAGTAAAAAAAATAGAAAAAGAATTTGAAGATAAGTTACAAGAGAAAGAGGAAAAACAAAAGGAAACAGAGCTTCTAGATATAGAAAAAGAAGAGTTGAGCAACAGAATAGATGAAATTTTATTGATAAGTCAAGAAGATGAAAAAAATAAGAAAGTAGTAGAAATGTTGCAAGATGAAAAAAAAGAGTTAGAAAAATCATTAGAAGCAATTCAGAAAAAGTATAAGGAATTTTTATCAATAAAAGGTGTCGAAGCGATTGCACCAAAAATTTTAAATAATGCTTTTAAAGTAATAGAAATAAAGAAAGATAAGGGCGAAATTCCATCGAGATATGAAAAAGAGTTCTTAGAAGAATTGATACATTTAAAAGAGTGTATATGTGGGGCATCTTTAGTTAGTCATACAGATAATTACAGAAAAATAATGCAAAAGTTAGAAAATGCAGCAACAAGAGAAAATAGAGAGAAAGTTAGCGAAGTGTACTTTATGTTGAGAGATATAGCAAGTGAGGATATTTCAGAGAATGTTAAGCTAATAAAATTAGAAATATCTAAGATTCAGCATAGAATAGATTATATTGAGCAAGAGTTAGAAGTGTTAGTAAAAGATAGTAACTACGACTTCCAAGTGGAGTTGCAAAATATAAAAAATATATTAATTAGTAAAGAAGAAATAAAAAAAACACTTCATAAAAGTATTGGAGCCTTAGAAGTTGAGTTAGAAAGAATAGAAAAAGAATTAATTTCAATTAGAATAGAGAAAACTGAAGCAGATAAAAAGAATATAAAGAGTAAAAGAGAGAGAGAAAAAAGAGATTTTGCGAAAAAGATAATGCTGAATCTTGAAACTCTAAAAAAATACAAAGAAGCTCAAGGTAGAGAAGGGCTAAAGAGTAAAATAGAAGAAGTTTACTCTAAAATAAATAAAAAGGGTTATAAAGTTGAATTGACAGAAGAGTTTGATTTTAAAGTTTTTGATATTGATGGAAAAGAAGCAGGAATGTCAAAAGGAGAAGCAAAAAATAAAGCTCTAAGTTTCATAGGTGGATTAGTTTACTACGCAAAAGAGTTAAATAAAGAAAAAAATAAATCTGATTTGGATTCAGATGGAGGAATATACCCACTTGTATTGGATGCACCTTATGGTGATTTAGACAATGAATATAGACTAGATTTTACTAAAATGTTACCGGTTTTATCAGAACAAATAATAGTCATGGTTTCATCAGGGCAATGGAATTCAAAGATAGAAGATGTTGTTAAAGATAGAATAGGAAAAGTATATACTTTAGAAAACGAAAGAAGAACGGGAATAGATAAAAGATACGATATTACAAGAATAAAAGAGGAGATTTAAAATGGAAGATTTATTTCAAGAGGAGCTAAGAAAAAGAAGACGAGAAGATAAGGAATTAATAGGATTTGGTCATGAAAAAAATTATGATGGCATATATAATGAACTTTTAAGTCAAAGAGGAGATGGATTCTTTGTATTAAAAAAAGATGTTCATGTTTTAGCAGCTTTGATAGGATTTAATCTATACTCGAATCAACCTAAAGAAATTGAAAATCATAAATTAGATAAAGTTGGTTTTAGAGCACTTTCACCTGTCGATTATAGTGAATATTATCATCTTATATATTCAGTTGTTTTATCTTTAAATAATAATATTGAGGATATTTTAGATAATAAAAAAGTAGTAGATATATTCAATAACTGTGCTAGTTTAGGGATAGAAAAACTGAGAGACATATTAACTAAAGATAAAGAGGGATATATTAGAAATTTTGAAGATTTTTTAGAAAGTCCAGAAGATTTTTTAGAAGATATGTTTGATGGCGAAAGAGAAGAAAGAGAAATAAGAGAAGCTAAAGATATAATTTTCTAGAAAGTGGAGGATACAATGAAAGTAAAGAGGTTAAAGGAGATATTTCAAGACGAAGATGAAGGAAGAATAATACTTCCAAATTTCCAAAGAGATTTTGTCTGGGATACAAAGCAACAAAAAGAGTTGTTAGCAACATTTTTGGTGGAATTACCTATAAGTAGTATTCTTTTGTTAAAAGGAAGTTGCAACGATTTTAATTATAGAAAGTTGTGCTATTCAAACGAAGTTGAATGTGCTAAAGATGAATGTATGTATCTTTTAGATGGTCAACAAAGAATGTCAACTTTAAAAGCTATGTTTGTTGATTTATTTAAAGGTGAATGGGAGAATAGTTACTCAGATTTATATGGGAAAATAAAGAATAGATGGTTTTTAAAAGTATCAACTTCAGATGATGAAACAGAGGATATATTTGGTTACAATACTTTAGATTTTGATTATGGTAGTTTGAGAAAATATACACCAAGTGAAATAGTGGATTTTATTCAAGAGTATAAAATTCATAAAACAACAAATACAAATTTTTGGTATCATCCAAAATTTAAGTTTGAAAAAACAACTGATTCAGGAAAGATAAACGAGTTTGCAAATTTATGTTCTGATCAAAATCTTATTCCACTATTTGGATTAAATGAGAGTAATAAACTTCAGGATAAAGTTGTGGAAAAGATTGCAAATAAAAGAGCAGATAAAATAATAGATGAGATAGAAGAGTACGAAAACATAAAAAAAATAGAGAAAATAAAATGTTATTTTAAGGATTTTTCTTCTGAAGTAGATGAAGAAGAATTAATAGATGAATTTGAAACAAGAAAAAATAGTTTAAAGTATGAATTGTCAATGAAATGGAAAACTAAAATTATAAATTTCTTAGATAAATTAGTAGAACAAGAGGTTTCGATAATTGAAATAGAAAAAAATGAGATAAGTAGAGGAATAGCCATATTCGAAACAATAAATAAAGGAGGAACTCCTCTAGATAACTATGATTTAATTGTTGCCAAAGCAGCAAAAGACTCTAAATTAGAATCTTTAACTCAAAGAATAAAAAGAATCGTAGAGCAGGGAATAGAGTTGCCAGAAGATTTTAGAGAAAAAAATTGGAATGGAGTGAATTTTGGTTTAATCGAAGGTCAAGAGGAGCTAAATAAAAGATTTAAAAATCAATATTTAAATCTACTATCAATTTTTTCTCATGTAAAAGATCCTTTAAAACTAAAATTAGATCATATAAAAAGAGATAAAATATTTGAAATATCTTCAGTAGATATAAATTCATTAACTGAAAAAACAATAGTTTCTTTATTAAGAGCATTAGCATTTGTTAATACTAGATTAGGAATAACGAAATTTGGTAACTTCTCATTTGAATTAATGGTTTTACCTATGGCTTATATATTTTCTGAAGATAAAAATTGGAATGATAAAAAAGTATTAGATAAAGTAGAGTATTGGTATTGGACATCGATATTTATAGGAAGATATAGAGAACGTCAAAATATAAGAACCGTAGATGATTTAAAAACTATTTACAAATGGATTGTTCAAGAAAATTTAGACGATTTGAAAGTTAAAGAATTAGTTTATGAAAATATAGCGAAGGTATTAAATGTAGAGGAGTACTCAGATTTAGAAACATTATTAAATGATTCTAAAACTCCATCTCCAGTTAGTAAAAATTTATTATATTATATTTTAAGTTTAGAACCATTTGATTTATTACCAGAGAATCATTCGAAAAAACTTAAAGCATTTGAGATAACAGAAGCATCAGTAGAACTAGAAGATCATCATTTAATACCTTTAGGAACAGGAACTAAATATGGAGAACTGAGTTCTAAAATAAGAAACGATAAGAATCATATTTTAAATAGTGTTTTAAATAGGACTCTTATAAGTAAAGAAGCAAATAGAAAAATTAGAGATATGGGATTTGAAAAGTATATGCAAGATGTCCAAGATATATCTAGAATAGGTCAGATGATAAATAAAGACCTATTACAAAAAGAAAATGAACAACAAGATGAATATTATAGAAGAGTTTTACAAAATAGATTTAATACAATAAAAGATACATTGTTAAGAGAGCTTCACTATTTAAGTGAAAGATAGAAAATGAGGATGTAAAAATGGAAAAAAAAGATGTTAAAATTTGTTGGAATGAAATAGATAATGTTCCAGTAATTTTAGAAGAGGGTGTGACATCATCATTAAAAGAGGTCGCAAAAGATTTAAGACCAGTATTTTTACAAGAAAAATGGTTATTAATGAACTTGTTTCCAGATAGATTAGATGATAAATTCTTAAAAAAATCAGTTTGGGCAACAAAACAGAATAGATATATAGTTGACGGTGAGATGGTTGATTTAATAGCAACATCAAAATTTAAAAAAATGACTCAATCAGAAATTGAAAATTTAAGGAAAGAAGTGATGAAGTTTTCAATAACAGAGGAGCATTTAGAAGTTGAAAGAGATTGCTTCGATAAATTTATAAAAGCAAACAGTAGTCGTTTTAATATACTGGTAAAAAGTGAGAATAGAGACGAAGAGGGAGAGTTCATAGGAGCAATTCCTTTTATCGTTGAAAATGCAGAAAAATATAAAAATAGAATGATGCTAGTATCTTTCTCTGGTGGAAAAGATTCTACAGTTGTTTCTCATTTGGTAAGATTGGCTTTAAATAATCAAAGTATTTTACATATATTTGGAGATACAACATTAGAACTGCCTAAGTCATATGAATATGTAGAGAGGTTTAAAGAGGAAAATCCATTTACACCATTTTTCGAAGAGAGAAATGAAGAGAATAATTTCTTCGAAATGTGTGAAGAGATTGGACCACCAAGTAGAGTTAAAAGCTGGTGTTGCTCAATATTTAAAACTGGACCAATGGGAACAACACTTGCAAATTTTGATGAAAATATAATAACATTTTTAGGTCTTAGAAGAGGAGAGTCAGCGTCTAGATCTAAATATAAAAAAGTATCTCAAAGTCCAAAAATATTAAAACAGATGGTAGCTTCTCCAATTATAGATTGGTGTGACTTAGATGTTTGGTTATATATGCTAACAGAAGAATTAGATTTTAATGATTCATATAGACAAGGATTTGCAAGAGTAGGATGTTGGGTATGTCCAAATAACGGTTCATGGTCTGAACTTCTTTCATCAATATATAATTCAGAGGAATATGATAAATGGTATTCATTTTTAATTAATTTTTCTAAAAGAATAGGGAAGTTAGATTATGAGGATTATGTTAAAGATGGTAAATGGAAAGCAAGACAAGGTGGAGATGGATTAGAAAAAAGTACAGAGATAATTGTAGAGGCTAAAGAGTGTATCAATGAGAAAAATTCAAAAACGTTTGTATTAAATAAATCTGTAAACGAAGATTTTATTCAACTTTTCAAGCCGTTTGGAACTATGAAGATATTTGAAAAAAACAAAGCGGTTGAAATAATTTTAATGGATAGAGGCAACACTCCAATCTTCAAGTTATCTTATAGAGTTGAGGGAACGGAAGTTAAAGTTACAATCATGAAAACTGATGATAAATATATATTCAATAAAATTCAAAAGCAGTTTAATAAATTTAATAGTTGTCTTTACTGTCAAGGGTGTAACTCGGCTTGTCCGACAGGAGCTATATACGTTAGCAACGGAAAATACATAGTAGATGAAAATAAGTGTGTAAACTGCTTAAAATGTATAGATAAATTTGATTCGGGATGTTTAATAGCATCAGCATTAAAAATAAAAAAGAGGTAGAAATGAAAATTATAATGAGTGGTCATAGTTCTTTTTATATCAGAGAGAACTGGATAAATAAACTATTTTACAAGGTGTTTGAACAAGATGTAAATAAAAAAATAGAAAGTTCATTTTTCTCTAAAGCTAACTTAATAAATGCAATAGATATCTTGGGTGTAGGAAGTAAGATGGTAGAATCTATAAAGTTTTGGGCTGATTTTTTAGGTATTCTTGAAAAAAAAGCTAAAAGTATAGAGTTAAGTGAAAGTATGAAAGTCGTTTTTGAATTAGATCCATACTTACAAAATAATAACAGTTTATGGATTTTACATTCAAATATTTTTTTGAAAGAAAAAGAGAAAGCTCTAGTTTGGGAGAAAGCTTTTTCATTACCTGAAGGTGCTACATTTACAAAAGAGAGTTTGGAAAAGAGTATAGAGCTTTACTATATAGAGAATGGAAGTAAGTTTTCAAGCAGAATGGTTTTAGATACAATAAATGTTTTTATAAAAACATATTATAAAGATTCTAAAGAGAGTGTTAATCCAGAAGAGAATATAGTTTCTCCATTTGTAAGATTAAATTATTTAAAAGAGATTAATGGTGAGTTTAAATTTCAAAATATGGAGAGAAAAGATATTTCTGATTACGTGATATACTATTTACTTTATAAAAAATCTAAAAAGATGGGAATTGTAAATCAAACAACAATAAAAGAAGCTTACGAGTATGTAAATAAAATAGTGAAGATGAGTTATCTTAATTTTGAGAAAACTATACAGGAGTTAGAGTTCCAAAATGAGTTATCTGTAGATAGAGCAGCAGGACTACAAAATATAACTATAGATACAAAGAGATATTCAGAGAAAGAAGTCGTAAAAAAAATACTAGAAAGTGAGTTAGTTTGATGGATAAAGTAATAGAGATTACAAAAGTAGGGTTTTCAGTAAATATTGAGAGAGATTACAAAGATAACGAGAAAATTAATTCATATATTCCTACAGAGAAAAATATAAAACTTTTAGCAAAACTTACAAAAGGAGTTTTGAATAAAAAAAATGGATCATATATTTTATCAGGAGCATATGGAAGTGGAAAGTCATATTTTCTTTCGGTATTACTAAATCTTTTATCAGTAGAAAATAAAAGTAAGATAGATATATTTTTAAATAGAGCTGAGGAAAAGTTTCCAATAAAAGAGATATATTCAAAATTAAATGAACAAAAATATTTAGTAGTATTTGCAAAAGATAGATACTCTAACTATGAAAAATCAGTGCTACACGGGATACTAGAAGTTATAAAAAAGGAAGATTTGAATATAAGTTTAAATCTGGAAAGTAAAATAATTTTAGATAAAATTGAATCTTGGAAAAAGAACTATTCAGATATAATTTTTAAATTTGAAGAAGCTTTATTAAAAAGAGATACAGATTTAGAAAAAATAGAGCTTCAGCTTCAAAATAATAACTCTAATGCTATAAAAATATTTAAAGAGTTATATAAAGAGATTTTTTATGGAGAAGAATTTGTAAACTATGAATCTAATTTCCAAATTGTAGACTTACTGAAAGATTTTGAGGAGAAAGTTATTGAAACGACATCATATAAAGGTGTTATCTATGTTTTTGATGAGTTTGGAAGATATTTGGAATCAAATATAAACAAAGTCGATGTAAAAGAGATACAGGATATGGCAGAGTACTGTAATTCTGAGGCTTCATCATATCTATTTTTAATAACTCATAAAGATATTTTCCAGTATACAAATAAATTGAATAGAGAGGATAATATATTTGAATGGGAAAAAGTAAGTGGAAGATTTCATAAAGAGCAGATGACTTATGACAAAGTTACTTCTTTGAGTATATTGTCACAAGTAGTTTATAAAAAAGAGGGGTTTAAAGAATTCTATAATCAGAATATAGATAAGTTTAATAGATATAATAGAAATCTTGGTGAATCTAATATATTAACTGAAAATTTGGATAAGGCAATAAAAGATTTTTATCCTTTAAACTATTTAACAGCATACATATTACCTGAGTTATCTCAAAAGATTGCCCAAAATGAAAGAACTATGTTTGCTTTTCTAAGTTCTGGAGATGTTAAAGGTTTAGAGAGTGTATTAAAAGATGATTTTATAGTGGGACTAGATAGAATATACGATTATTTTGAAGAAAACTTTAAGTTTTTAAATCATGAAAGTTTAGAGTATAAAAGTTATTTCAATACTAAAAAAGCTTTAAACTTAGTAAAAGATTTTAATCATATAAAATTCTTGAAAAGTTTAGGAATGTTACAGATATACAATAGACCAATTGAGATCCCACCAACAAAGGAGATTTTAAAGTTATCTTTAAATATAGATGAGATTGAATTAGAGAAAATTTTAAAAGATTTAGAAAATGAGAATATAATAAGTTTTAAAAGAAATAAGAGACATTACAAGATTGTAGAGGATAGCGATATAAATATTCAAAAGGAGATTAAAGAGTATGTAATAAACAAATTACACAGTCTAAATTTGACTGAATCATTGAATAAATTTATAGAGCTCGATTTCTATTATCCTGTTAAATACAATTTTGAAATGGATATAACAAGATATTTCCAGCAAATATATTTAGATTGTTCAAACATAGGTTATTTAGATAAGTTGAAAGATAAAGTAGATGGTAGGGTTGTTTATTTAACAAATATATCAAAAGCTTTAGATTATGATTCTATAAAGACCTCTTTAAAATTAAAAGATATTATTATTGTATCAAATATAAAAAATTCTAATTTAAAAATAGATGGAATTTTAAAGGAGTTAGAAGCCATTGAATGTTTAGCTTTACTAGAGAAAAATTATAACAATAAGGCTATTTTAGAGGAGTATAGTTTATATAAAGAGGAATTGATTCAAACTTTAAAAGAGGAACTGAATAGGTATTTCTCTAAAGATGAGAGAGAGATAACGTACTTAGGAAAAACTCAAATAGAGAAAGATTTACTTCAAGTGACATATTATTATTTAAATGAAAAATTTAAGAATTATATTCCTATAAACTATGAGTTGTTAAATAAAGATAAAATAAGCACTCCAATGAAAAAGGTTAGGACGACACTTCTTCAAATGTTGTTAGAAGGAGATAAAAGCTTATTAGAGAATAGTTTCTATTTAGAAACAGGAGCGATAAATTCAGTAGCGAGAACTATTTTAAGTAAAATTGTATCTATTGATGAAGCAGAGATAATTTTTAAAGATAAATGGCAAGACTTAAGTGTTGAAATTTTAAATAGATTACAAAATGGAGAGTGTGAATTAGAAGAGCTGTATTTAGATTATACAAGTGATAAAAGAGCTTATGGATTAAGAAGTGGTATTTTTACTTTATTTTTAGGTGTACTTTTAATAAAAAATAAAAATAGTCTTTTAATAATTGAAAATCAAAATAAACAAAAAGAAAATTTAAGTGGAGATCTGATTGAAAAAATCGAAAAAAATCCTGAGAAGTACTATCTGACTTATGTTGAGAAAAGTGAAGAAGAGGAAAGATATTTAAATGAGTTGAAGAAAAGTTTAGGAATCTACTTTGTAGATAGTTTAGATATAGAGAACGGTATAGTTGAAGGATTAAAGAGTTACTTCTACTCTTTAAGTAGATTGATAAACAGAGTTTCATTAGATAATTGTAAACTACTTTCAAAAGTATTTAAAGGTTTATTCCAAGATAAGGATCCGTATAAGTTTTTATTTGAAGAGTTACCTAAAAGAGCAAGAGCTAAGAATTATGATGAGGTTATCTCTTTAATAAATACTGAGATGACTTATTTAGAGGATGAAAAATTAAAAATTGAAGAGCAATTAAAATTATTAGTAGTCGATGGATTAAAAGGAAGTACAGATTTAAAAGAAGCTTTAGAGAACTGGCAGAAACAAGATAATATATTGGATAACGGGATTAAAAGTTGGTTAAAAAAATATAGATATATTGGTGATAGAAGATTCATACTGGATATTACTGCTAAAATAAAAGGCTTTAGCTATGAAAATTGGTCAAACTTAGAGGATATAACTGATTTTGAAAATAAAATGAAAGAGTTTTTAAGTATAAAGGAAAAGGTTGAGAATGTTGAGACTGAAAACTCTGTTCAAATTATATCAAATGGAGAGAGGGTTGTATTAGAAATCATGAAAGAGCATACACCGATAGGAAAGATGCTGAAGACAAAGTTAGAAGCGACTATTAAATCTATGGGTATGGCTCTTAAAGAGGAAGAGAAAAAGTCGATTTTATTAGAGATATTGAAGGATATGTAGATACATTGATAACTAAATCCAGTTCAAAAAGTACTCATAATAAAGCACTATATAAATAATAGTTCGATTTTAAAGGCATAGTTTTTTAAAATGATATATTTTCAAAAAAAGTCCATAAAAATGACGCTTTTATTTTAATTTTAAGGCCATCTAAAAAAAAGGTCCTTAGGTAAATTAGAGTCGAAAAAATACGTCGTGAAAAGTCTTAAAATACCTTGAAAAGGCCTTCGAAACGCTTATGAAGCATATCTATTAGAGAGGGTTTTCGTGTAGTGTAATCAGATTTAAGAAGATCCTGTTAAAAAAATAAAACTCATATAGAAGTTTTAGAAAGTTACATTGATAAGATTTTAATCGGAGAAGATATTTAGTAAATCAACTTGATTTATGAAAGAATAATACAGGAGAATGATGTCACAGTATTTTTATTGTGGCATTTTTTATGTTATAATAATTTTGAAGTTTAGAAAATAAAATTATAGAAGTTAAAGGAGAACAAATGAACAGTTTTTTAAAACAAATAATTACCCCTATGAATATTGGTTTTGGAGTATTAATGTTAGGTTTATTTTTAATATCTCTAAAAAAAATGATTTCAAAGCCGAAAGAAAGCACAACAATCCCCAACTTGATAGCAGGATTAGGAATCATAGGAACGTTTTTAGGAATTTTTATGGGGTTATTACAATTTGATACCATAAACTTGGATAAGAGTATACCAAAACTTTTAGAAGGAATGAGAACAGCCTTCTTTACATCTTTAGTTGGATTAGTTTTATCAAATATTCTAAAATCATTCCAATCAAAGAAGATAAAAGAAGCAATAAAAAATGAAAAAGAGAATGTTGGAGAGGTTTCTTTAGAAAAAATAGCAACATTAATGTTTGAAATGAAAGAAGCCATTGTTCAAAGTAATAAACAGGTTGTTGAAGCAATAGTTGATATAAAAGAAAATACACAAAAAACATCAGAGATAAGTAGAGTAGCAATTGAATCTCTAGTACAAGAGTTAACAGGAGATAAACCTACATCTCTTGTAGGTCAAATGAAAATTTTAAGAGAGAGTATGATAAAAGCTCAAGAAAATGCTCAGGAAAGATTGAATTTGGGGCTTGAAAATATGGGGAGCCAACTGGATAACTTAGTAAAGACAAATAATGCAATTAGTACAGAGATAGAAAGAGGAAATAATGTTTTAATTGAAGAGTTTAGAATTTTTGCTAAAAATATGGCAGAAAATAATATGAAAGCTTTTACAGAAGCTATTCAAGAGTGTATAAGAGACTTGAATAATCAACTACAAGAGCAATTTGGTGAAAACTTTAAACACTTAAATTATGCAGTGGAAAAATTATTAGAGTGGCAAGTTCATTATAAAGAAACAATTGAAAAGACAAATGATAATCAAATAGAACTTTATAATGGAATGATGATGGCCAGAGATTTAATTGTTGAAATAAATGAAAGAAGTTCTTCAATAGTTGAAATTGCAAATAAACTTGGAGATAAAATAGTAACATTTGATACGCAACAACAAAATTTAAATAATTCAATAGAAGTTTTAAATAAAATTTCTTTAGAAGCAAGAGAGTTAATTCCAAATATAGATGTATATATGGCGAATGTCAAAGAAAATATAGTTAAGTCTACAAATAATATTGAGCAGTACATAATAGAAGTAGATAGCAAATTATTAGAACACACAGAACTTGCGACAGAAAAGATAACAAACCATGTAGTTACGGCAACGGAAAAAAGTCTTGAAGAAGTTAATAAATCATCTGCTAATATATTAGATAAAATAACTTTAGTAAATCATGCAGCTATAAGTAAAATATCTAAACTATCTGATTCTTTTGAAGAGCAATCATTAAAAACAATTGAACATATAACAAATATTCAGAATAGTCTGAAATCTACATCTGATGTTATATTAAATAATTTTACTGAAGTAGCAGAAAAAACTAGTAAAAATATAGATGAAAATAATGCTCAAATTATTTCAGTAAGAAATTCAATTAAAGAATTAACATACCTATCGACAGAAAGCATAAAAAAACAGCAAGTAGAAGTTATAGCGGCTTTAAAAGATTTAACAGTGAGTATTACAGGAGCAAGCGAACTTAATATAAAAGCTATGGAGAATCAAATTGTATCTATAGAAAAGGCGATTGTTAGATTTGAAAATGAAGGATTTACATTAACAAAAAAAATCTCTGATAATATTCAAGTAATGGTTGAAAATAATAACTCAAATGTACAAACAAGTGTTGAACACTTAAATAAAACTTTAGGAGTAACGTTAAATACATCTTTAGAGTCTTTAGGAAATCAATTAGCAGCTATTTCAGAGAAGTTTGTTAGTGATTATACTCCACTGACTATAGAGCTTCAAAAGCTAATTAACTTGGCAAAAAAGGTAGGGTAATCAAATGAATAAATACATACAAAATGATGATTTTTGGCCGTCTATATCAGACTTGATGTCGGGATTGATGATTATATTTATGTTTATCGCAATATCTTTTATGTCACAGGTAGCAAAAGAAAAACAGGGGATGACTGACTTGGCTGAAGAATATAGAAAAATCAAGATATCAATTTACCAAGAGCTTTTTAAAGAGTTTCAAAGTGATTTAAATGAATGGAATGCTTATATAGATGAAGAAACATTATCAATAAAATTTAGAGAGCCAGATATATTTTTTCAGCAAGGAAGTAGCGAGTTAAATGATGGATTTAAAAATATATTAAATGATTTTTTCCCAAGATATATAGCAATATTAAATTCTAAAAAATTTGAGTGTGAAATTGAAGAGGTAAGAATAGAAGGTCATACATCAACAGAGTGGACAAGAAATTCATCTCCTATGGATTCTTATTTTAAAAATATGGAGCTATCACAAAATAGAACTAGAACAACTTTGCAATATGTAATGACACTACCTAGAATGAGAAAGCATGAGAAGTTTATGATAGAAAAAGTAACTGCGAATGGATTGTCATATAGTAAAAGAATTATAACT
Source organism: Cetobacterium sp. ZWU0022 (assembly GCF_000800875.1). NCBI lineage: Bacteria > Fusobacteriati > Fusobacteriota > Fusobacteriia > Fusobacteriales > Fusobacteriaceae > Cetobacterium > Cetobacterium sp. ZWU0022. Next base: position 90,294 of record NZ_JRJZ01000042.1, on the reverse strand, counting down.
AAGGGTATAGAGGATAAGAAAATGTCTAGAAGAGTTGAGTTTAGAATAAGGACAAAAGCTGAACAAAAGATAGATCAAATACTGGCAAAGAATGATAGAGAAAGAGGCGAAAAAAATGAAATTAATTAATTTTAATGAGTTTTTAGCTTTTAAAAAAATAAGAAAAAGTATGGGTATTTCAGAGGATTTTAAGCCAAATTTTCAGAGTTCAGAAGCTGTTATGAAAGAGCTAAAGCTTAGTAATATAAAAACAAAGGGTTTAGATATATCATTTGATGAATTAGTTGTAGCAAAAGATAAGACGCTAGAACATAAAGATTTTCCTGGGCAGAAAATGCTTGTGTATATAAGAGACTTTATGGGTGATTATGTAAAGGATGAAAGTGACAGATCGAATTATCCAAAGTTTCATCTATCTTGGTGTCAAACTTTAAATAAGATGCATGAAAGTAAAAAATATGATAGATATGTTGTGAGTCAAAGAAACGATGGAATATTTTTACTGAATAAGACGTCGAATGGTAGAGTAGTTAAAAAGGATATTGAGCTAGAGCTATTGGTTTGTAAAAATTGCTTACAAACCTTAAATTATAAAGGATATAATAGCTCTTATAATTCAAGACTTAATGTTTTTAATAGTTTTAATATAAAAGAGTTTTTAGATGAATATAATACAGAGATTTATATAGAACCAACTCATACTTCAAGCTCTCAACCATTAAATGAATATGTAGATGAATGGAGAGAGATAAGTTTCAGATATAAAAAGAGCAAGAGATTTATTTGTCAAGATTGTGGAAAAGATTGTTCTAAAGATACAAATGAACTGCATGTCCATCATGTAGATGGAGTCAAATCAAATAATAATCCGTCAAATTTAGAAGTAGTTTGTGTGAGTTGTCATAGTAAAAAACCTATGCATGGACATATGCTAACTAATCCTAACTTTAGCAGATATATGTAATTTGTATAAATATTGTTAATGAAATTGACAGCGAGTTTTTTTGAATATATAATGTTTTGAACATTATTTGTTCTTCTAGAAAAAAAGGTTTTGGAGGGAGATATTTTGAAAAAAATTATAAGTGGGTTTTTATTACTTTCATCGATAGTGTTGGCTCAAGAAAAGGCAACATTGCTATATTTTAATGATTCACATGTAATCTATCCAGTGGTGGATAAACATGGTGAAAGAGGGGGAGTAGCAAGGGCTAAAACTGTGATAGATAAAGCTCGTAAAGAGAATAAAAATACCTTAGTTCTTCAAGGAGGAGATTTAGGAGGGGGAGTTTTATTTGGAGCTATTTATCATGGCTTTCCTATGATTGAAGCTTTCAATAAGATTCCGATAGATATCTCTAACTTTGGACAACATGAATTTGATTTTGGAGTAACAGAAGCTAGAAATTTAGTAGATAAATCAAACTTTGAATGGATTTCAAGCAATTTAAAAGAGAGTTCAGGAGAAGCATTCAATAAATCAAAAGAGTATATTGTAAAACAATTTGGAGATTTAAAAATAGGTTTTCTAGGAACTACAGATGGAATGAGTACAACAATCCAGACAACTGAAATTCATCAAGCTGATATATTTAAGAGTATTGAAGAGAATTTAGGGAAGTTAAAAAAAGAAAAAGTAGATTTTATAGTTTTACTAACTCAATCTGAGCCAGAATTAAATATTGAAATTTTAGAAAAATTCCCAGAGATTAACTCAATTTTAGCTGAAGAAAAATCTGAGAAGTACAGCTATGTAACTTATGTAGGAGAAAAACCAATTGTGTCTCCTCAAGGAAACATGGGATCTATTGTAAAAATTGAAATTATAAAAGAGAATGATGGTAAGATATCACAGAACCTATCATTTATTCCTTTGAATAACTCTGTAGAATCAGATAAAGAGTTGTTAAAATTGGAGAATTATTATAAAGATAAATTGGAAAAAGATTTAGGGGTTGTGATTGCTGAGGCTAAGATTAAGTTGGATTCAGGTTTCGGAGAGAATCATCATGCTAGATATGAAGAGAGTAATGTTGGAAATCTAATTGCAGATGCGTATAGAAATCATTTCAAAACTGAGATAGGATTTATGAATGGTGGAGGACTGAGAGCCAATATAGATGCAGGTGAATTCAAATTAAAGGATGCAATATCTTTACTTCCATTTTCAAATAAAGTTGGTGCTTTTGAATATACTGGGAAAACAATAGTAGAGGCTATAGAACACGGTGTAAGCAGTGTAGAGAAGAAAGCAGGAAGATTTTTACAGGTATCTGGACTAAAATATGAATATAAACCAGACAATAAAGTAGGAGAAAGAGTTCTTTCTGTCACAATAGATGATAAACCAATCCAGTTGGATAAAGTTTATACAGTAGCACTACCTCTATATATAAAAAATGGTGGAGATGGATTTGAGATGTTGAAAAATCCAGTTGGAACAGTGGATATAGCTTCAGAAAAAGTTATTGATTCGGATATATTCATAGATTATGTAAAAGAGATAAAAGAGCTAAATCCGAAACTCGAAAATAGAATTGTGGTTAAATAAAATACAATTTCGAAAAAAGATTGTTATTTTTTTCTGTTGCAAAATAAATATATTCCTGATATGATTTTATATAGCTCATATATACCTCAGATACGGTGAGGAGTCTCTACAATCAACCTTAAATTGATTACTATGACTTATTAAAATAATTTTTAATAACATTATTAGTTTGTAGAGTTTTGGGTATACTTTAACTATAAGAGAGGACACAAAACTATGAAAAAAATTATTACAGGCTTTTTAGTATTATCTTCAGTGGCATTTTCAAAGGAAACAATTCTAGTTCAAGGTGCTATGGATATGGAGGTAAATTACTTAATAAAAAGCTTACAAAATCCAATAAAGAATCATATTGGAGGTTGGACATTCTGGCAAGGAAATGTTGGAGAACATGATGTTATTGTTTCTAGAACAGAAGTTGGATTGGTTAATGCGGCAGCAGCAACAGCGATAGGTATTGAAAGATATAATCCTACAATTATTATAAATCAAGGAACATCTGGAGGGCATGATTCATCTCTTCACACAGGAGATATTGTTCTTGGAACAGAAGTTGTAAATATTGGTGCTATTAGAACAGAAAGAAAAGAAGAAGGCGTTTCTGAAAATATGAGAGATGGAATATTCTTTGATGTTGTTCAAAGGCTTAGAGATAAAGAGGATAAGTTGACGACATATGAAACATTCAAAAGTGATTTATCTTTAATAAAGATTGCTAAAAATATAAAATACACTAATGGAAAAATAGCTGAGGGAGTTATTGGTTCGGCTGATCAATGGAATAGAGAGATTGAAAGAATAAAGTATCTGAATACTACGTTCAAAACGATGACTGAAGAGATGGAATCAGTTGCCGTTGCTCAAACTGCAAAAGCTTACAATATTCCATTTTTAGCTGTTAGAGTTCTTTCAAATACAGAAATTCATGATGAAGAGTTTAATCCTAAAACAGCTCTTTGGTGTCAAGAGTTTACCTTAGATATTATTAAAAATATAAAATAACAAAAAATAGAGGGCAATAATCATAAGCCCTCTATTTTTTTTAAATATGTTTTCAAAATTTTCCAGGATAGTTCTAATGTGAATTCAAATCTTTGTATAGCTCCATCTTTTTGCTATAGAAATACCACCTTATTTTTTTAGTTTATTATTTTGATAGATATTTATAGATTCCTCTTATCCAGTTATCAAAATACATATGCTCATAAGACATAACATCGTACATTTTAGGTGAGATTGTTTGGAAGTACTCTTTAAAAAGATCTAAATCTAGAGCTTCCATTCTTGTTTCTCTTTTAATTTTTAAGAACATTTTTCTGATATCATTTGGCGAATAACCAGTATTCTTTTTTCCAAGATTGATAACCTCACCATTTTTTTTAAGTTTATTTTTTTGACAAAGTAAGAAAGCAGCTTGTTTAACAGCAAATACTCTATCAGTTAAAGCTAACCTTATCACAATCTCTTTTAAAGCAGTATATTTCTCATCATTTAAATCATATTCTTTTATTTTATTAATAGCTTCTAATCTAACTTTATAAGAAAGTTCATTTTTTAAATCTTTTATAATTGCTTGCATTTTATCTCCTTTTTTCACTTAAAGTTTCATATTATATTATAGCATAAAATATATTTTAATATACAACTATATATTGTGTTTTTTCAATAGAAAAGTATTTAGGAAAATGGTATGAAATAAAACGGTTTGATGATAGTTTCGAAAAAGACTTAAAAGCAGTAACAGCGGAGTATAGGAAAGAAAAAAATTCTGTATAACTATATGAAAGCATGATTCAAAAAGCTAAAGAGTTGGGATTTGATACAGAGAAATTGATAGATGGGCAATAGATGGAATAAAAAAATAAAAAGACTTAAGTTCAAAAATTGAAAGAACTTAAGTCTTTTATAATACTTATTACCTAATTTGTTTCAAGGGTTAAAGTGTCCAAAGTTTGATTTTCTAATTCAATTTCCATTTTTGCAATCTTTTTATTTATTTTCACAAAAGATATTGTAAGAATCGCGGCTAAAATCAAGATAGCTAAGGATAAAGGTTTTTTCAAAAAAATTAGAACATCATTGTTGTATATAGTCATACTATTTACAAAATTTCGCTCTATTATTGGTGCAAGAATCATTCCCAACATTAATGGGATTGTTGAGATATCTAATATTACTAAAATATATGTAAATAATAAAGTTAAAATAACTAAGATAACTTCATAACTAGATCCATTAGCTGCAAAAGCTCCCGCAAAACAGAAAACTAAAATAATAGGTCCTAAGAAACTATATTTTACTTGTACAATTTTTGCAATAGATTTAGTAAATAAATTTCCAACTAAATAAAGTAATATGTTGGCAAAAATTACTCCGAATATAATCATGTATACAGTACTAGCTTGTTTTGTAAACATAGTTGGTCCAGGAACAATTCCATGAAGAATAAATGCCCCTAAAAGAAGAGCAGTAACTCCATCTCCCGGTATACCTAGTGTTAAAAGAGGAATTAATGCGGTACCAACAATTGCATTATTGCTTGCCTCAGCTGCTGCAATTCCTTCCAAACTTCCTTTTCCAAACTCTTGAGGATTTTTTGAAGTTCTTTTAACTTCATTATAGCAAAGAAATTGAGATACACCTCCACCGACACCAGGCATAACTCCTAAAATAGATGAAATCCAAGTTGATTTCCATATCGCAGGTAATAAACTAATTCTCTCTTTATTTGTGATTCCGTCTTTGTCAATTTTAGAAATTTCAGCAATTTTTCCTTTTGTATTAATATAATCTTTAGATTTTTCCATTATTTGGATTAATGCAATCATAGCTATCATAGCAGGCATGATAGATAAACCACCATAAAGAAGCATACTGTCAAATGTGAATCTAGAAACTCCGGTAACACTATCAAGACCGATTTGAGATATGAAAATACCTATTAAACCAGAGATTATTCCTTTAAGAACATTGTCTCCACTTACTCCTGCAATCAAAGATAGACCAAGAATAGCTAATGCAAAATATTCGGTTGATGTAAAAAATGAAACGAATCTAGCAACTGGTTGTGAAGTAAAAAGTAATAAAAATGCAGCAATTAATCCGCCTATAACTGAAGCATATAGTGAAACATCAAGAGCTTTTTTAGCCTTTCCTTTTTTAGATAAAGGATGTCCATCTAAACAAGTAGCAATTGCAGAATTAGTTCCAGGAGTATTAAGTAAAATAGCACTTATAGATCCACCATACATTCCGCCAACATAAACAGAAAGAAGTGCAACAATTGCTGTTCCTCCAGATTGAAATGAATACGTTAGAGGCAAAAGTAAAATAATTCCTAAAGTAACAGTTAAACCAGGAATACAACCAACAATCATTCCTAAAATTAATGAAGCCAAGATTATAAAAATATTTCCAAAACTTAAAACTTCGAATAATCCACTTAGTATTGCTTCCATTTACATCCCTCCAAATATAGGTAATGAAATATTAAAAATTTTGATAAAAAGAAAATAAATTCCAACACTAAGTATAAGGTCAATAATATAGACATGAATTTTTCGCTCACCTAAAGAGAAAATCATGATAGGTAAAGCAATAAAAATAGCTATTAAAAAACCAAATTTAATCATTAAAATTCCAAATAGACTAATTATAAGTAAACTGATAATTCCAGCTTTTTCTTTTTTTAAATCATAATAAAAAAGCTTTTCTTTCTTGAAAATTAGACTTTGAAATATTAAACTTATTGAACTAATAAAAATACCAATTAAAACCATATAAGGAATTAGTCTAGGACTAGGGCCACCATTATCAAAAGCAGGAAGCTGTATTTGTGATGGAATTATAAAAATCAAAAATAAGCTAAGTATTGCAAAAAATATGCCTGCGAATAAATTTGTACGAATATTCATTTAAGACCTCCATTTTTATGAAATTTTGGAAAAATTTTACTTTCCAGATAGAAGTTTATATGCGTTTTCGGCTTTGTTATTTGCTTCATCTAATAAAAGTTGAGCATCATTACCATATACTTCAAATTTATTTAATCCAATTTCTTGAATCCAGTTAGTGTATTCTTCTGTAGCCCAAACAGCTTTACTAATTTCAATAACTTTATTTGTCCATTCGGGATCAGCACCATTTCTAGATGCTATAAAACCACCAGCTAATAAGATAGATGAAGAGTAGTCTTTATTAGGATCTAAACCATTTGCCATATTTTCTACAACACCAGGAACAAAAATTTCACCATTAGGTCCTTTAAATCCAGAGTATCCTTTTTCCGAAATAGCTAAAATAGGAACAATTGTACCAACTTCTACATCACTCATTCCGGCTTGAGTAGTTCCTACGAAGACATCAACTTCACCAGATGTAAGACCCTGCTTTTGAGCTGCGCCACCATCATAACCAACAACAGTTACCTTACCATTTTCTAAAGCTAAAAGAGAGCCAAGGGCTAAGTGTGGATCTGATAGAGGATTACCACCAGACATTTTTAATGTTCCTTCTTTTGCTTTTCTTAAAAGATCTTCAACTTCAAAGTTAGGTTTTGCATAAACAATCCATGTTCTATCATCTATTGTAGCTAAAGGAAGAATTTTATTTAAATCGTAAGGAACTTGCTCAGTTCCATATTTTTTTCCTAGAGTGTGTCTATAAGCATTACCATACCCTAGAATAAAAAGTTCTTTAGATTTAGGATTTATATTTTGATAATATGCAGATGCAACGAATCCATCTCCGCCAGTTTTGTTTTCTGCCACAAATTCATATTCAGGGAAATTTTCAGTAGCAATTTTACCGTATTTTCTCGCGATGGCATCTGCAGTTCCTCCGGCTCCATATGGAACGATAATTTTAACAGTTTCTTTTTTTTTGGAATTTCCTCCATTACATGCAACAAATCCTAAAATCATTGTAGACGATAGAGCGATTTTTAATAAAAGCATACTTTTTTTCATTTGTTTCCTCCATAAATTAATTTTTAAATAATTAATCAATAAAATTAAATAATTATTTGAAAAGATTTTAATATTTATATACTACATCGATTGGCATAAAGTCAAATTTTTTTTATTTAAAATTATACATAAAAATTTAAAAACGAATTATATGTTCTATAAAAGATTTATTTTTTTTAAAAAAAAGTTGACATCCTAAAAAAAAAGGAGTATAACAGTAACATAAGAAAATTAATTAATTTTTTTAACTAATTAAAACAAAAATAAATCGGAGGTTGTAAAATGAAATATTTTTTAGACAGTGCAAAATTAAATGAGATTGAGTATGCTTATGAGAATTATGGAATTGATGGTGTTACAACAAATCCTAGACATATAATGTTAAGTGGGAAACCATTTTTAAAAGTAATTGAAGACTTAGCAGCATGGGTAAAAGAAAAAGATATCGTAGGATATGAAAAATTCCCAATCTCTGTTGAGATAAATCCGAATTTAGCTACATGGGAAGAGATGGTAGAAGAGGGACAAAAGATAGCAGCTTACTCACCTAACTTTATTATCAAAATACCTTGTATTGAGCAAGGATTAATCGCTGCAAGAAAATTAGAAGAAAAAGGAGTTAGAACAAACGTTACTTTAGTATTCTCACCTTCACAGGCTATACCAGTTGCAAAATTAGGAGCAAAATTCGTATCACCGTTTGTTGGATGGAAAGAAAACTCGGGAGAAGATACAGCACAATACATCCAGGATATAGTTGATATCTACTCTATCCATGAGTTTGAAACAGAAATTATAGTTGCAGCATTAAGAAATGGAAAGCAAATTGCTGATGCAGCAAAAGCTGGAGCAGATATAGTGACTTGTGGTTTAGACGTTTACAAAGCTAGTTTTGAGCATCCATTTACAGAGTATGGATTAGGAGTATTCAGAAAAGCTTGGGATGAAACTGCAAAATAAGAAAATCAGCTTATAAAACGGAGGGAGTAGAAAATGAGAATAGGATTTATTGGATTAGGATTAATGGGTGAACCTATGAGTTCAAATATTATAAAAAAATTAGAGAATGAAGTTTTAGTATTTGATATAGATCCAGAAAAAGTAAAAAGAATGGAATCAATTGGAGCAATCGGAGCAAAATCGATTAAAGAGATTGGAGAAAAAGCTGACGTTGTTATATCAATGGTTCCAAAAAGTGAGCATGTTCAAAGTGTTTATAACGAACTTTTAGAAGTAGCTAAAGAAAATCAAATATTTATAGATATGAGTACAATAGATCCTGGAGTTTCTGCTCAACTAGCAAAATCTGTAAAACTAAAAGGAGCATCTATGTTAGATGCTCCTGTAGTAAAGTCAGTTCCTGCTGCAGTCGCTGGAGTTTTAGGAATATATGTAGGCGGAGATGAAGAGACATATAAATCAGTTAAGTTTATTTTAGACTGTATGGGTAATAATATAATTCACTTAGGGGATAATGGAAGTGGATTAGTTATGAAACTTTGTCACAATACATTAGTTTCTCAAATTCAAAACGGAGTAAATGAGATGATAACTCTTTCTCAAAAAAGTGGAATTCCAACAGAAGACTTTATAAAAGCAATATCTTATGGTGGAGGACAAAACTTCTACTTAGATGGAAAAGGAAAAGCAATTATGGATAATAATTTTGCGACAGCTTTCTCTGTTGAAAATATGCATAAAGATGTACATTTAACAGGAAAATTATCAAATGAGTTAGGGTTAAATCTTCCAGGAGTAAAAAATGTGCAATCGGTATATGATGAAGCTATAAATAGAGGATATGGAAAGGAAGACTTCTGTGCAACTATTAAAGTTGTAAGAGATTAGGGGGGAGAAAATGGCATTTAAAGTTGTGTACGTACCTATTGGGGTACCTACTTTCCATTTGGAAAGTGCTCAAGATCAATTTCAAAAATCAGTTAAAATGATAGAAGGGATAACAAATAGTGGAGTTTATCCAGATGCACCGCTATTAACAATAGATGATTTGAAAAAATATTTACATGGATTAAAAGCAGATTTAATAATATTACAAAATACAACATTTGCCAACTCGGCTTATGCAAGCGAAGTTTTAAAAAGATTTGATTGTCCTATTTTATTATGGACTCTGAGAGAACCCGTTATAGATGGAGGAAGATTAAGACTAAACTCTTTAACAGGAGCTTACTCTGCAGGAAATCTGTTCCATCATTTAGGAAGAGAGAAGTTTGGATATGTTTTCGGTAGTCCAGAAGAAGAAGAGGTTATTTCAACGACTAAAGCATATATTGAAGCTGCAAAATTAAAAAAATCTTTAAAAAATTTAAATATGGCAAGTATAGGTCATACACCACAAGGTTTTGGTTTTGGTAGAGCTTTAGATGCAGAGTTATTAAAAAACTTTGGAATTAACCTTTTATCTGTCGAAGCTAGAGAATTGATGTCAAAAGCTAGAGAGTTAAAAGATGAAGATTTAGTAGAAGTGTTAGAAGAAGCAAAACAAAAAATGGTTGGCTTGATGGATCTTCCAGAAAATAACGTTAATGATTTCGCAAGAATTTATAAAGCGTACAAAGATTTTATTGAAACAAATAATGTAAAGGCTATCGCTTCAAGATGTTGGCCTGATTTCTTTATAGAATTTAAAACTCCAGTTTGTGGAGCATTAGGATTATTAAATGATAATTTAATAGCAGCAGCTTGTGAATCAGATTTAATGGGAGCACTTTCAATGTATATGGGTGTGGAATTAACTAAAAAAGCTGTATTCTTCGGAGATCCAGTTTCTCTTGATGAAACTAAAAATACAGTTACATTCTGGCACTGTGGAATGGCAGCTTGTTCTTTAGCAAATAAAACTAAGGGAGCGGAAACAGGAGTGCATCCAAACAGAAAAATCGGTCCAACTATGGAGTTCGGATGCAAAGGAGCGGATGAAGTAACTATATTTAGAGTTGGAAGAAAACCAAATGGAGAGTTTAGATTCTTTATAGCTTCAGGAGAAGCTTTAGATGAGCCTAAACAATTCTTAGGAGCTTCTGTTGTAGTTAAAACCGATTCAAAAGCTCTTGATTTAGTAAAAAATAGTGTGAAAGATGGTTGGGAACCACATTTTGTAGTAGTATATGGAAATATTGCAAAAGAGCTAGAGGTTTTAGCAGAGCTTTTAAATTTAGAAGTTTGTAAATATTAAAGAAAAATTGGAGGGTATAATGCTTAATAAATTAAATCAATTAAATAATTTAGAAATATTATCTTGTTCTAGTGAGGAATTTAAAGAATATGGTAAAATAATATTAGGATATGATTTTAATGAGTTAGTGCAATATGCTGAAAAGAATACGAATATTCCTCCAAGTGGTAATATATATGTTGGTTCTGTAGAAGAGATGGAGGGGTTCGCCCCTCTATTTTCATCTTTAAGAAACAATTTTTATGGTGGAATGGATACTCAAATCGGATATTGTAATGGAAATAATTCATTTTTAAATGGGCTTGAATATCATAAATCAAGTGAACTAAATATTGCAGTGACTGATTTAGTTCTTTTACTTGCAAAGACAACAGAGATTTTAGATAATAAAATAGATAGCTCATTTGTAAAAGCATTCTTTTTGCCAAAGGGAATGGCAGTAGAACTTTATGGAACAACAATGCACTTTGCTCCTTGTAAAGTTACTAACGAAGGATTTAAATGCATTGTTATTCTACCAAAAGAAACAAATACAGAGATATCTCTAGAGGGTAAAGAGATATTAACAAATGAAGATAACTATCTATTTAAAAGAAATAAATGGCTACTTGTTCATGGGGATAAACAAGATTTAATAGCTAAAGGGGCTTATGAAGGAATTTCGGGGGAAAATCTAGAAATTAAGTTTTAATGGATGTGTTAAAAATAAAAAATTGAATAGATTTAAAGGAGGACTCAAATGGGTTTAACGATATTATCTTTTTTATTCTTCACGGTTTTGGTTGCGGTGATCTCTTGGTGGAAAACAAAAAGTGAGAAGTTAGATACTGCAGATGGATACTTTTTAGCGGGAAGAGGGTTATCAGGAATGGTAATAGCAGGGTCTATGCTTCTAACTAATATTTCAGCAGAGCAAATGGTAGGTTTGAGTGGACAGGCATATTCAAGAGGAATTAGTGGGATGGGATGGGAAACAACTGCAGCTATCGCAACAATTGCTCTTGCGATGTTTTTTTTACCTAATTATTTAAAAAGAGGATTTACGACAATGCCTCAATTTTTAGAGGAAAGATATGATTCAGGAACAAGAAAACTTGTATCTGTTTTATTGCTTGTTGGATACGTGTTAATATCTACACCTGCAGCTTTATATGCTGGAGCGGTTGCCTTTAATCAGGTGTTTAATTTAACTGATTTATTAGGAGTAACTTATGTTCAATCTATTTGGATTTTAGTATGGGTTATAGGTATAATTGGAAGTATTTATGCAATATTTGGTGGATTGAAGGCTGTAGCTGTATCAGATACTATTAATGGAATAGGACTTATTATTGGTGGTTTAGCAGTTCCTTTCTTTGGATTATTACATTTAGGTGAAGGGAAGGTTTTAGCTGGACTAAACCAAGTGATTAGTACACATACTGAAAAATTAAATGCAGTTGGTTCTACAACAGATCCAGTTCCATTTGGAACTCTGTTCACAGGAATGATTTTTGCGAATTTATTCTATTGGTGTACAAACCAAGTTCTTATTCAAAGAACTTTGGGAGCTGCAAATTTAAAAGAAGGACAAAAAGGTGTTTTAATGTCTGGATTTATGAAGGTATTAATCCCCTTAATTGTTAGTTTCCCAGGTGTTATTGCATTCCATATATTTAAAGGAGAACTACAAATGGGAGATGCAGCTTATCCAGCATTAGTTTCACTTGTTTTACCAAAATATTTAACAGGATTCTATTGTGCAGTGATATTCGGAGCAGTTTTGAGTACATATAACTCTCTATTAAATAGTGCAGCTACATTATTCTGTTTTGATATTTATAAACCAGTTTTAAATCCAAATGTAAGTGATGAAAAGTTAATAAAAGTAGCTAAAATAGTTGCTACATTCTTAGCACTTTTCAGTATGTTTGTAGCACCGCTTACAATGTATGCAGAAGGTGGATTATTTGAAGTTATGAGAAGATTTACAGGATTCTTTAATATCCCAACTATAGCAATTGTACTAGTAGGGTTCTTCTCTAAGAAAGTTACAGCTTTATCAGCAAAAGTTGCTGTAATAAGTCATATCTTACTATATACATTATTAATATTCGTTCTTAAAGTTAAAATCAACTATATTCATATAATGGGTATCTTATTTATTGTAAACACTTTAACTATGTTTACAATATCTTGGTTGAAGCCAGGTAAAGTTTATGAGGCTAAAAATTTAAAACCAGCTGTTGATATGAAACCTTGGAAAAGATTCCCAGAAGTTGCAACTTTACTTTTAGGATTGATGGTATTTGCATATATATTCTTATCACCGATAGGAGTTGTTTCAGCTGAGAAAGTAACTGGTGATATCGTAGGACCAAACTTTAAGTATGCTTTATTAGCTTTATTTTTAGGAATGGGAGTTGTTTATTCAATGTTTAAAAAAGCTATATCTTCTATTGAAGAAAAAGCAATAACAGAAGAAGAAGAGTTTTTACAAGCGGAAGAATTACAAGTTAGTTTTGAATAATTTTACTTAAATTATCTTAAACACGGAGGGAAAAATGTTATTAAAAGTTAATGGTAATGAATTTGGAATTTCAATAAATGGAATAGAGGTTATAAAACATTCGACAGAGAATCCATTTGTATTTTTAGGTAAAGGTGAAGCTGAATATGATATGTATAGAGGTAACTTCAAGATAACAGATTACTTAGAAGAAAGAGTTGCATTGAAAAAATTTGAAGTTATAAAAAATGAAAAAGATGTATTTGAGATAAATTTATTTGATCACGAAGAGTTAAAATTAACTCTTTTTGGAAAAAAAGAGGATGGAAGAGCTAAAATTTATTTCACATCAAAAAATGAAATAGATAATAGAATTTGGATTAGAGTTTTAGCTGAAGAGGATGAAAAAGTTTATGGTTGTGGAGAGCAATTGAGTTACTTTAATTTAAGAGGAAAAAATTTCCCTCTTTGGACATCAGAACCAGGTGTTGGAAGAAATAAAAATACTTATACAACTTGGCAAGCGGATGTTAAAGATAAAGCGGGAGGAGATTACTATAATACAAATTATCCTCAACCAACTTATGTTTCTACAAGAAAATATTACTGTCATTTAGAAAGTACAGCATATTTAGATTTTGATTTCAGAAATAAAAAATTCCATGAGTTACAATGTTGGAATATTCCAGAGTTTATTTTATTTGAAACGGGAGAAACATATCTAGATATTCAACAAAAATTAACTGGGTATTTTGGAAGACAACCTAAGTTACCTGAATGGGTTTATAATGGTTTGATGTTAGGTCTTCAAGGAGGAACAGAAGTTGTTTTAGATAAAGTTAATAAAGCTTTAGATGCGGGAATTAAAGTTTCGAGTGTTTGGTGTCAAGATTGGCAAGGAAAAAGAATAACATCATTTGGAAAAAGATTAAACTGGAACTGGAAATGGTCTCCAGAAGAGTATCCTAATTTAGATGTTGAGATAAAAAAACTGAAAGAAAGAGGAATTAAATTCTTAGGATATATTAATCCATATGTTATCGAAGGGTTTGATCTTTATGAAGAAGCAAAAGCAGAAGGATATTTAGCTACAAAGCTAGATGGAAGTGACTATACTGTAGATTTTGGAGAATTCTATTGTGGAGTTGTTGACTTTACAAATCCAGCAGCGTGTGAATGGTATAAAAATGTTATAAAAACAAATCTTATTGATTTTGGTTTAGATGGATGGATGGCAGATTTCGGAGAGTATTTACCAACAGATTGTAAACTAAGCAATGGATTAAGTGCAGAAGTTATGCATAATGCTTGGCCAGCTATGTGGGCAAAAATAAATTATGAAGCTGTAAAAGAAGCTGGAAAATTAGAGGAAATAGTTTACTTTATGAGAGCAGGATTTACAGGAACTCAAAAGTACTGTACTTTAATCTGGGCAGGAGATCAAAGTGTTGATTTCTCTCTTGATGATGGATTGGCTTCAGTTATACCAGCAGCACTTTCTGTAGGAATGACAGGAAACGGATTGTCTCATAGTGATATTGGAGGATACACTTCATTACATGGAAACAAAAGAAATAGAGAGTTATTATTAAGATGGACAGAGATGGCTGCATTCACTCCTGTAATGAGAACTCATGAGGGGAATAGACCAGATGATAACTATCAACATGATGGTGATATTGGTGCCATGAAATTTTTTGCAAGAATGACAGATATATATACATCTTTAAAACCATATCTTAAAACTTTAGTTGAAGAAAATGCTAACTTTGGAATTCCAGTACAAAGACCAATATTCTTCCATTATGAAAAGGATTTAAGAAGTTATGATATAAAATATCAATATCTTTTAGGTGAAGATCTTTTAGTTGCTCCAGTTCATCAAGAGCATATCGAAAGATGGAATGTTTATCTTCCAGAAGATAAATGGATTCATCTTTGGACAGGAGAAGAATACAAGGGAGGAGATATAGAAATATCTGCAAGACTTGGTTATCCACCTGTATTCTATAGAAAAGGTAGTAAATGGGAATCTCTGTTTAAAGAGATTGGAGCTAAATAAATTTATAAACTAGGAGGAAATTATGCTAAAGGATATCTTATTCTTAGTAGTTGTTTTCCTTACAAATATAATCCAGGGGATAACAGGCTTTGCAGGAACTGTTCTTGCAATGCCCCCTGGTATTTTTTTACAAGGAATCGATACTGCGAAAATGGTTTTAAATATTTTGGGAATACTTGCTTCGATTTGGATAGTTTTTATATCTTATAAAGATATTGATTGGAAGGAAGTTAGAAAAATTTTAATTTTTATGATAATAGGAGTAGCTTTAGGTATAAAGTTATTTACTTTGTTGCCATTAGGATTTTTATTAAAGGTATATGCTATATTTATAGTTTTAATTGCTTTGAAAGGAATTTTGGTAAAAGGTGAAATATATACACCAGAAATTGTATTAATAGGAGTTATTATTTGTGCAGGAATTATTCACGGGATGTTTGTATCTGGAGGACCGTTGATAATGATCTATGTAGCTAAAAAGTTAAAAAGCAAAAGCAGTTTTAGAGCTACTCTTTCAGTTGTTTGGATAATATTAAATAGTTATTTAGCATATTCGCACTATAATCAAGGCATCTTTACATCAACAAATATAAATTTATTGTGGATGAGTATACCTCCATTTGCTTTGGGAATGATTTTAGGGAATATATTACATTATAAAATGTCTCAAATAACATTTTTAAAATTATCATATGTATTGCTTTCTATATCAGGAATAGCTTTAATCGTTAAATAATTGACAAATTAAAAATAGTAACGTATTATGAAAATAGTAATTTTTAATAAAATAGCGTAATTAAGGTGGGAATATGGTTAAAGGAATGAATTTAGAGAACTTAAAAAATAATAATAAAATAGCTATTCTCTCTTACTTAAATAAAAATGGAGAAAGCTCAAGAAAAAAGATAGCAGAAGGTTTAAATCTAACAACAGCAACTCTTACGATTCTGACAAATGAATTAATAGAAGAAGGGATTGTTGTAGAACTAGGAGCTTTAACAGAAGGAAAAGTAGGAAGAAAGCAGATATTAATAGATATAAAAAAAGAGTCAAAACTAGTTGTAGGAATAGAGATTTCGAAAAATAGTATTCATTATAACTTAATTGATTTAAAAACAAATATAGTTGAAAATTTGAGTTGGAAATATGAAAAACCATTTGAAGAAAATTTTTTTAAAAATATTTTAGGTGAAATTTTAAGAACTTTAAAAGATAGGAAAGAATTACTTTTAGGAGTAGGAGTTACTGTGTATGGAAGTTTGAGTGAAAATGATATTTGGGAAAGAGAGGTTCCAGATATAAAAAAAATTGTAGAAGAAGAAATGAGATTACCAGTATTTATTCAAAACAATATAAGAGCATTGGCTTTAACTGAAGAGTATTTAAATAAAGCAGAAAGGGATTTTTGGTTAGTTAAGTATGGTCCTGGTGTAGGAGCTGCGATTATTATGAATGGAGAGCTAGTTGAAGGAAATAAAAGATTAGCTGGTGACATAGGACATATATCTTTTGAGAGTGGAGAAGAAATTTGTAGAGTATGTGGACAAATAGGTTGTTTAGAGTCAGAGGTAAATTTTGAAAAGCTCTTAAAAGAATTCGAAAAGGAAATTTTAATTAAAAATCCAATTCAAGAAGGTGAAAAAGATTCAGAATATATTTTAAGATTGATTAATACTAGTAAAACTAATGAAATGAAACTAGAAAAAGCTCTACAAAAAATTGGAAAAGCTATTAGTATTGGAGCAAGTATTTTGGATTCAAATAAAATAATATTAGCAGGAGATATTTTAGAAAATTTTGATTTATTTAAAATTCTTCAAGAAAATATTTTAAAAAATAGTTTAGTTTTAAAAAATGAAGATATTATTTTTATGGAGGAATATGTTGAAAAAAGAAAAAAATCGGCCGGAATATTAGTTTTAAAAAATTTTTACAATTGTTAATAGTCTTTATTTAAATTCGATAAAATATTAAAGAGGTTGTATGAAAATAATAAAAAAATTTTATGGATTAACAACAGAAAGAGAAAAAGTATATGTTTATAAAATGATTGGGAAAAATATAGAAATCGAAATTTTAAATTACGGAGGCATAATAAAAAGTATTTTACTTCCTGATAAATATGGGATTAGAAAAAATATAGTTGCATCATTTGATAGTTTTAAAGAGTATGAGAAAACTTCTATGTTTATAGGATGTATCACAGGAAGAGTTGCTGGGCGAATAAAAAATGGCGTTTTAAAAATAAATGATAAAATATATCAATTAGATTGTAACGAAGGAAATAATCATCTTCATGGAGGATATGGCTCTTTGAATAAAAAACTATGGAATGATGTAGCTATAAGAGCGAGTAAAGATATGTTAAAATTAACCTTAAGATATAAAAGTTGTCATTTGGAAAATAAATTTCCAGCTGAAATAGACTATTATGTTAGTTATATTTTAAGGAAAGATTCGTTAGAAATAAGATATCTAGGTATTCCAGATAGAAAAACATATACAAGTTTAACAAATCATACATTTTTTAATTTAAGTGGAGATTTTAATAAAAACATATTAGATCATAAAATATGTTTGATGGCTGACAAATATATACAAATTAACCATGAAAAAATTCCAACAAAAATTTTAGATATACAGAATTCAATTTTCGATTTAAGAAAATCATGTAAAATAGGGAAAGTTTTAAATTCTAGAGAAGAGCAACTAAAATTAGGTGGAAATGGAGTAGATCATGGTTTTGTTTTAGAAAAATTTCATTTACCTCAATCTTTAGTGGAAGATATAGAAACAGGAAGATATATGACTGTGAAAACAGATCAACCTGTAATAGTTTTTTATACAGCTAATCATGTTAGGGAAGATTTGATTTTGTCTAAAAATATTAAACCAATGAAGCATTTCGGATTTTGTTTAGAAACTCAAGATTATCCAGACATACAGAATTTAAAAAAAGAATCTATGAAAATTTATGATAGAAATAACCCTTATATTCAAAAGACGATATTTAAATTCGGGGTTATATCTTAATAGACAAAAAAGAGAGAAGATTGGAGCCTTCTCTCTTTTTTGTTTTTATAAAGCTTTTTTATAAAGTTCAATCATATCGTTTAAATTTGTTTCTCTTGGATTTGCTAAAACATTTCCACTTTTCATCGCATCTTTAGCCATTGCTTCTATAGATTCTTCTTTAACTCCAAGTTCAGAAAGTGATTCAGGAATTCCAAGCTCGGCATTTAATTTTTTCAATTCATCAATTAACATTTCTGGTTTAAAAACTTCACTAGAGTTTTTATTTTCAGAAATATAATTATATATTTTTTCATAACGTCCGTTGTCTGTAACTGCATTATACTCCATAACAGTTGGTAAAAGAACAGAGTTAGCTATTCCGTGAGAGATGTGGTAAAAAGCACTAACTGGATGACTCATTGCATGAACATTTCCTAATCTTGCCCAAGCAAATGAAATTCCTGCAAAATTAGAACCAGCCATCATTCCACACGCAGCTTCTTCATTAGCTCTATCTTTTATAAAGTTACGAAGATTTTTTCCAATTAATTCCATAGCTTTTTCTGCCATTGCATCAGAGAAAGGAGATGCTTGTTTTGATAAATAAGCTTCGATTGCATGTATTAGAGCATCGACACCACATGCTGCTGCTATTGATGCTGGAGCTGTCATTATTAGCTCAGGATCTAAGATGGCATATTTTGGTAGCGTTTCATAACTAACTATTGAAAACTTATAATTTTTATCTTCGTCTGTAATTACTGATGAAGCTGTGACTTCACTTCCAGTTCCAGCTGTTGTAGGAATTGCAATGATAGGAACTATTCCTCCGGGAACTTTATTTAAACCTTCATAATCTGTAATTTTGCCGCCAAATGTACTCAGAATTCCAACAGCTTTAGAAACATCTAAAGGGCTTCCACCCCCCAAAGCAATTATAGTTGTAGCTCCGCACTCTTTATAAAGAGCTGTGGCCTCGTTCACAATAGTTATTGTTGGATTTGGAATTACATCTAAATAAGTTGTATAGTTTATTCCACCATTTTTTATAATTTCAGTAACTTTATTTACAACTCCAATTTTTTCTAGACCTCTATCTGATATTAAAAAAACATGCTGTGAACCATTATTTTTTAATATGTTTGGTAGTTTGTTTAAACTTCCAATTCCAAATTCGATATTTTGTGGTATTTTAAAGCTGAAATCTTTCATTTTATTCCTCCTGAGTATAATTATATTTTAGAAAAATTTAAAATTTTATTAAAAATGTAATTCGGTTCTATGAATCAAATCATCTTGTAATGGTTTTCCTAATTCTACGAAGTATGCACTATACCCAGCAACACGTACAAGCATATCTTTATAATCTTTTGGATTAGCTTGAGCTGCTTTCATTGTTTCAGCACTCATTATGTTGAATTGAACATGCATTCCTTGTTTAGAAATATATTCATCTATAAAACTTATTAAAATATCTCTTCCTTCAATTCCAGAAACAGCTTCTTCAGGAAATCTTAAATTTAAAAGTGTTCCGTTGCTTGCTAAACTATGATCAACTTTTGAAACAGAATTTACGATTGCAGTTGGACCTGAAATATCATGAGATCCGCATGCAGTATGCACAGGTCCCATATTATCGGATATAGGTTCCATACTTTTACGTCCATCTAAAGATGCGTTTGTATAAAGTCCCATTCCAACGTTGGCATTAACAGTATAGACTCCAGGGCTAAACTCTCCACCTCTAGGGTTTTTTCTTCCTTTTATATGTTTACAATAACATTCGAACATATATTTAAATAATTCATCAGCATAGTCATCGTCATTTCCATAATGAGGAATTTTTGAACTATTTACAAGAGCATAAAGTTTGTCGTATCCTTCCCAATTATTTTTAAGGGCTTTAAGCAGTTCAGCTCCAGTATGGGTCTTATCATCAAATACAAGTTTTTTTATTGTGGATAAAGAGTCAGCACAAGTTGCAATTCCAGCGCCTTGAGGAGCAGTTCCATTATATTTAACTCCCCCTTCGGTCATATCTTTTCCAGATTCAATACATCCTTCAAAGAAAGCTGAAACATATGGAGTAGGTTTTACAATTCGATGAACTTCATCAGTTATATTTAAACAGCTACACAGTTGATCTGTCCAATATTCAAATTGTTTATCAACACTTTCTAAAACCTCTTCAAAACTTTTGTAGGTTTCTAAACTTCCGGTATTTGGTCCAATTTTTTTTCCATCTAAAGTAACGCCTCCGTTTAATACCATTTCCATCATCTTAGCTGTATTTACATATCCCGCATCTAACCATCCAAACTCTTTTCCAGGAACAGAGGGTTCAACACATCCAACAACACAGTAATCTCTTGCTTCTTCAAGAGAAATACCTTTACTAAGAATAGCTTTTATAGCTGGACCATCGTTAAATAACTTAGGATGTCCATAACCAGCCCTAATACATTCAACTGTTTTGACTTTTAGTTCATAAGGAGTGTTTTCGTGCATACGTACACAAATCCAAGGATTCATCATTCTTGTATGAACAGACGCTTCTAGCATCATCATTGTTAAATCGTTTGTAGCATCATTTCCAGTTTTATCTACGCCACCAATAGTAAGACTTTCTCCACCGAAACCACGACCGTTTCTAACTTTAACAGTTCCTTTATCTTTTAATTTTGTAGGATTATTCATCTTAACATATTGAACTTCAATAAGTTCAAGAGCAAACTCTTTAGTTAAATCATTATTATTTATGTCCATTTCGTAAAAAGGATATAGCCATTGATCCATACGACCATAAGATATAGAATGTCCATTTCCCTCTATTTGTATCATTGTTGTAGCAAAATTGAAAAGTTGTAGTGCTTGCCAGAAAGTTTTAGGAGTTCCTCCTGCAACAACATTACAGTTTTGGGCTATCGTTTCTAATTCAGTTTTTCTATTAGGATTTTTCTCTATTTTAGCTTTTTCTTCTGCTAAGTTAGCATAACGAAGAATATATTTTTTAGATGCTTCCAACATAATAATTGTAGCTTCGTAATAATCTCTTTTAGAACCGTATTCAGCATCTTTTTTAGAAAGTTTGTTTAAGTAGTTCTTTGCTTGAGCAATTACTCCATCATATCCGAGAGTCATCAGCTTATTATAATCAATTGCAAAATGGCCAATTCCCGCAAAATGATAGTTATTTGTTTGAAATATTTTTTCCCCTATATGAGAGCCAATTTTTTGATTTTCATCAAGTCTAGAAGTAATTAATTCATTAGCAGATTTCCCTTTCCAGTATTCACAAAGCTCTAAAATCTCTTTTCGTTCATTTTCATTTCGAATATAGAATTGATCGTTAGAACGTTTTTCAAAAGGAGAGTTTAAAATTTCATCAATAATCCAATCGACAGAAAACTCTGGGTATATAGGTGAGGCTTTTGCAGGAGCTGCAATCTCTCCTAGAATAAGATCTTCATCATAAATATATAATTTTGTATTCATCAAAATATTTTCGAAAGCATATGCACACTGAAGTTTTCTTGGTAATGTTTCGTGTTTTTTATAAGCTTCCGTAACTAATCTTAATCTTTCAACATCAATTTCGTAAGATCTATTTAAAAAGGTTGCTCTTAATTTGTTAACTCTTTGAAACGGAGACCAATCTTTGTGATTAACTTCATATCCTAAACCATATACTTTATCAAATGCTTCAGTGCCTAATGCTTTTGTAGTATTGTTGTAAAGATTCATTAACATCCTCCCAATATATTTATTTTTCTTTAGTTCCAACCAAACAATTAATTCCACGACTATTAAAATAGTCAGCAATTTTATGTATATGTTTTTGAAACTCTATTCTATCAAAATTTAAATTTTTCATTTTATAAGGTAATCCTAGAGATTCATATTTCTCTTCTCCTAATCTCATAAAGCTTAATAGTTGTAAGCACTTAATTTGTCTATTCAATTCATTAATTATAAAATCAGCAGTTTTTTCAATATTTTTAAAATCATCATTAACTCCAGGAATAACAGGAATTCGTAGAATTAATTCTTTTTTTTTAGATGTAATTTTTTTTAAATTTTCTAGTATTTTATAGTTATCAACACCGGTATACTTTTTATGAATATCTGTATTCATATGCTTAATATCTGATATTATTAAATCTGTGAATGGTAAAATTTTTTCGATGTCTTTCCATTCTGAATAAAGGCTAGATTCACAGCAAGTATGAATACTATTCTCTTTACAATTTTTTAAAAGTAGTGATACAAAACCACTTTGAAGTAAAGGCTCACCACCAGAAATTGTAACTCCACCACCAGACTTGTCGTAATATCCTTTATCTTTTAAAATTTCCTTCATACATTCATTTACAGACATAGATTTACCCCATATTCTTATAGCGTTTGAGGGGCAGTTTTTTTCACAAATGAAGCAATCCTTACATTTGCTAGAATCAATAGAAGATAATTTATCATGAGTAAATTGAAGCTTACTTTTGTCGGGGCAACTCTCTTTGCACGAACCACATTTATTTGAAGATAAACATTTTGAACTAAAAACACTTAGTTCGATATTCCCTTTTAAACTCTCGGGATTACCACACCATTGACATCTTAAAGGACAACCTTTAAAAAAAAGTTCAGTTCGAATTCCTGGACCATCGTGAAGCGTAAACCGTTGAATGTTGAAAATAATACCTTTTTCTGACATTATATATTCCTTCCTAAAAACTTTTTT
Source organism: Cetobacterium sp. ZWU0022 (assembly GCF_000800875.1). Classification (NCBI taxonomy): domain Bacteria; kingdom Fusobacteriati; phylum Fusobacteriota; class Fusobacteriia; order Fusobacteriales; family Fusobacteriaceae; genus Cetobacterium; species Cetobacterium sp. ZWU0022. Next base: position 67,277 of record NZ_JRJZ01000042.1, on the reverse strand, counting down.
GGTTAATTCGATTAATTATTGTTGTGTTACAAAGAATTTTTTTTCTTTTTTCATCGCAAGTATATGAGTTTTTAATTTTATCTATGAGTAACTCAAAAGATTTTTTTGCAATCTCTTTATTTGGAAGTTTGCAAGTGATGTAGTTTTCTTCATCTAATAACATATCTAAAACATCTGAGATTCCAAAAATAGCAATGGTAATTCTTTTGAATTTTTTAGAATTTTTTTTTAGAATTTTTAGAAAACCTAAAGCCATAGTATTATTGGCTATATAAATTGTAAGTTCATCATTTTTGTGATTTTTTAAAATATCTTCACCTAATCTGTATCCACTATCAAACTTAAAGTCGCCATACTTTATTTCGTACTCTTCATTTGAAATTTCTAATTCGTCTATTGTTTTTTTAAATCCTAGATATCTTTCGTTAGCAGAACTTATATCTAAGGAACCAGAAATAAAATAAATTTTTTTAGGAGTTGTTTTTAAGATTTCTTTTGTGATGTTGTAACTAATGTTTTCATTGTCTAAAAAGACTCCGTCAAAATCAAATCCCTTAATTTCTCTGTCTAAAAAAACAATAGGAACACTATTTAAACTAATTTCTTTTAAATGAGTGTAGTTTTTATCACTTTCATATTTTCCAGGGATATAGATAACTCCTTTTACTTTGTAATCAATTAAAATTTTTGTAAATTTTTTTTCTTTTTCATATTCTCCATTTGTGTTACATAATAATATCGTGAAATTTTCTTTTTCAGCTTGATTAGAAATGACTTCAATCATTTCAGCAAATAATATATTTCCAACATCAGGAACAATTAAGCCAATAATATTATCAGTGACTCCTTTACTTAATCGAGTAGCGTAAGAATTTGGTTTATAATTGAATTCTTTCATTATTTGTTCGACTTTTTCTTTTGTAGCTTGTCTCACTTTAGGATCATTATTAACAACTCGTGAGACAGTAGCTACAGATACATTTGCTAGTTTTGAAATTTCTTTTATATTCATAAAAAACTCCTTTTGTAAATATTTACATTTATCATAAAAAACAATGAAAAAACAATGAAAATATTAATTGTAATTAGTTACATTATTGTATATACTTCATAGATTTGTATTTGTCAATTTTTTATTCTTACATTTTTAATGAAAATTAAAAAATGTAAGAATAAAACCCCTTTACTAATTATAAATATTCGTATATAATCTAAGTTAATAGAAAAATATTAAGGAGTATTAATGGTAAAGAATATTGTATTTATTTTCTTGACTTTAGTTAGCTCTACTATGGCTTCGGTAGGAAGTTATTCAATCAATCAAAAATTAAATTTAGATCCAACTCTTTCGATAGACAACATCAAACTGAAGAATGGAAATAATTTTGCTTTTTCACCAAATAACTCAATAGAGAGTCTATATAAAGAATTAAATTTAACAAATAAAATGGAATTTACAACCTTTTCAAATGCGATTACGGGGATGAAAAAAATAAAGGGTGTAAAAGAGGATGTCATAACTATAGTTGATTTTACAAAATCTTCAATTAAAGAGAGATTCTTTGTAATTGATCTAAAAAATAAAAAAACGCTATTTTCAACATATGTTATGCATGGAAAAAATAGTGGTGAGAGCATACCTAAAGAGTTTTCAAATACTATAAACTCTTTTAAGAGTTCACCTGGATTTTATAAAACAGAAAATACTTATAATGGCGAATATGGGTACTCATTAAGATTAGAGGGATTAGAAAAAGGAATCAATGATAAAGCTAAAGAAAGAGCGATAGTAGTTCATGGATCACAGTATGCTAAACCAAAACCAGGAGCGAAAAAACTAGATAGAAGTTTAGGATGTCCAGCTATACCAAAAGAGATATCAGATAAAGTTATAAATAAAATAAAGGATGGAAGATTATTGTATATACATACAAATGAAAAGAGCTATGTTCAAAAAAGTTCTTTAATTTAATTTTCTGAAATTTTGAATATAAAAAATAGCAGCTACTTATTGAGCTGCTATTTTTTATTTTAAATCTATTTTTTGAGTAACCTTTTCATCTAGAGTAAATTTAAAATCATCATAGTTTGGTTTGAATTTAGGTCTGAAATTATTTGAAGATCCAGTAGGTTCTTTAGGTATTTTCATAAAATTTGTATCAAGAGTTCCATTTTCATTTTCATCATGAAAAACGATATAAGCATAATCTCCAGCTGGAAGTTCAGTTATATTGATAATAGTTTCATTAGGTACTAAATCGAATTTAACTCCTTTAAATACAGAATCTTTTTTCAAAAACCCCTCTTTTCCTTTATAAAGTGCAAGATATGCAGTTCCTTTTAATTCTCCATTGTTAATTACAACAGTTAAATCCGCCGAATAAAGTAGATTTGAAATAAGTATTGTTAATAGTAATAGTTTTTTTATCATAGATTCTCCTTTTATTTTTGTGTCACATAAGACATAACTTCTGCAAAGCTATCTCTGATAACTAAAGTAGCATATTGATCGTATTTAGTTTCATCAGCATTGATGATAATAAGATTTTTTCCTTTGAAATATTGTATATAGTATGCCGCAGGATAAACGGTAAGGCTTGTTCCAGCAACGATAAGTGTATCAGCTTTTTTAATGGCATTAATAGCCAGTTCAGTAATTTCTTCATTTAGATTTTCACCATATAATGTAACAGGTGGCCGTGTTATCCCGCCACATTGACAGCTAAAGTTTTCTTTTTCTTTTTTTCCACAAGATAGACAATAAAAATGAGATATATTCCCATGAAGTTCTAATACATTTTTAGAACCAGCCTTTTGATGAAGATCATCAATATTTTGTGTAATTATGGCTTTTAATTTTCCATCTTTTTCTAAATCTACAAGAGCATAATGACCTTTATGTGGTTTTATACCATTAAAGTTCATTTTCTCACTCAGGAATTCATTAAAGATTTTTCTATTTTTTAAGAAAAAATTTATATGTAAAATCTCTTCAGGATTATATCCTTTGTATTCACGACTATAAAGGCCACCAGTTCCCCTGAAATCTTGAATGCCACTTTCTGTTGACGTACCAGCTCCTCCGAAGAAAACGATATTATCACTATTTTGAATTATATTTTTTAATTTGCTCCATTTATCATTCATATAAACACCTCATTTACGCTAGTTATTAAGACTATTATAGTATATTATCTCAATCTATTCAATAAAACTTTATATGATTATTTAAAAAGGGATGATTAAAAAATCATCCCTAAAAAATATAAAATATTACTCTAAATTTTTTTAGTTTACATAAATTTTGAAGAAGTCTCTTAGTAAAGGTTTTCTTATAAAAAATCAATATTTTCTTTCGATAATATCTTGAACTAAAACTTTACATCTCCCACAAGCAGCACCTGCTTTAGTTATTTCTGCTACTTTTTCAGCTGTGTCAGCACCGTTATTAACAGCCTCAATAACATCTTTCATAGAGGCACCAGTACATCCACAAACAGAAGCTAATATTTTTTCAATCTCGCCAGTACATCTCCCGCAACCAGTTCCAGCTCCAGTCATCTCTTTTATTTCTTCTAAAGTACGTGCACCTTTAACCATCGCCATTCTAATTGTTATATAATCTACATTTTTGCAATGACAAATTATAGTATTTGCTGCCATAATTTCCTCCTTTTAATATCTAAGATATATCAATTATAGCATAGTTTCATCATTTTTTTATTAAATTTTGGGTCTGTTTCCTTTGATAATCTCTCTTATTTGAAAACCTAGAAGAAGGAGATCTCCAAGTAGGAAAATCAAAAATGTTTTACTATCAGGACTATCAAATCCCATTACAGAAAATTGAAATATTATAAATGCAATCATCATTATATTTGCAAAAAAAAGAGTTCTTTTTCTTTTATTTTGCATAAAACTATTATTTTTCATAAAACCATCCTTAAAGTGTTTTGTGTGCTTTTAAAGCCTTCTTTTGTTCAGATTATAAAATTTTTGTTAGAAAAAGTCAAATTTTATTATTCTGCAAAAGGAATCCACTCCAAATCAAAAGATAGAGTGTCTATATAATAAAAGCCATTCAACTTAAAAGTCTTGTTTAAAATTAACTTAAGGAATAAAGAAACTTGAAGTGAAGAAACAATAGAAACTGTGGTACAAAGATTGCCGATCTTAGATTCAATCCCTTTTAAATTTGTTCGCGGATATATTTGATTGAGAAGTGGGTGTCCAGGAAGAATGATTCCAACTTGACCAAAAAATCCGCCAACAGCTCCATATATAAGAGGAATTTTAAAAAGTTGAGATTGAATTTCAATATGAAATTTACTTTCTATATTATCGCAACAATCAAAAACAACGTCTACATCTTTGAAAAGAGTTTTAAAGTCACAATTTTCAAATCTCTCAGAAAATATCTCAACTTGAACGGTCGAATTTACAAGATTGATATGTTTTTTCGCCTCTTCAACTTTATAAAAGCCAAGATTGTTCTCATTAGATAAAAGCTGTCGATTGAGATTACTGAGGTCGAAACAATCAAAATCGATAATCTTAATTTTTTTTACTCCCAATCGAGCAAGATGATCAAGAAGGAGGCCTCCAAGGCCCCCAGCTCCAACTACCAAAATAGTTTGATTTCTAATAATCATCTGTTCATCTAAACTTAAAGATTCAAAGTTTCTTGAATATCGAGGTTCCATTATCCACCCCCAACAGGTGGAAATATAGATATAATATCATTGTCATTTAAATTTTTTTCTAAAGGTGTGTGAAAGCCATTAACTAAAAATATAGATACTTCAGCTTCTGAGATATTAAAATAATTTATAATTTCATATCCAGTTATTCCTTCAGTAAAATCAATTTTAATAGAATTATCACGTTCTTTTCGAAGAGTGGCAAAAAAACGAATCTCTAACATAAGTCTTGAAGTCCTAATCTAACAAGAGTTTCTTTTGTAGGAAAAGCTTCAACCCAGCCACGAGCTTCATAATATTCTGGCAACATAATATCGAGCTTGCTTTTATGCCCTTTAGAAGGACCATCAGGAATAGGGTCTGCAATTAAACGCTTAGGTAATCTGTCATCTTCAGATTTCATACCAGCTTTTTGATTAAAAACTCTTTCAAGGTTATAGATACGTTCACCAGCTTCTAAAAGAGATGTTACAGAATGTTCAGTTCCAGTTGCAGCATTTAAGAAATTTTTATAATCGTCTGCACCAAGAGCAAAAGAAGTAAATAGACACATTCCCATAGAATCAATAACAGCGGTTAAATCTTGGAAAGTTTTAGTCCAAACAGCTTTATTATCTGTAGCAGTTCTATCTAAAAGTTCAGGATGAGCTAAAATTTCTGGAGAAATCATATAACCTCTAACATGACATCCCCCACGATTACTAGTAGCATAGTTTAAACCAATTCCTTGAATTCCTCTAGCATCATAGGCTGGTAGTTCTTGTTTTTTAACAGACATAGACATTTCAGGGTGACCATAATGTTCACAAAGTCTTTGAGACCCCTTTGCCATAAGTCTACCAAGAGTAGTTTCTCCTAAACCGATTCGCTTTGTCCATTCAACAATTGCATCTTTACTTCCGAATTTTAAAGGAACACCTTGACAATCTTCATCAGTTATAAGTCCTTTTTCATATAGCTCCATAGCAGAGGCTATAGTGCAAGGAACAGAGATTGAATCCAATCCAAGTTCATTACACCAGAAATTAGCTTCATTTATACTAGGAATATCATAGACACCACAGTTACCACCATAAGCCCAAAGTGTTTCATATTCAGGACCGCCAATCTCTTGTCCCTCTCTTTCAACAACTCTTCCACAACCAATTGGGCATCTGTGACAGTTGTAGGTTCTTTTTAGATATTTTTCTGCTAAAGTTTCTCCACTGATACTTTCAGCTTCTTTGGAATGAGCACCTTGCCAGTTATTTGTAGGAAAACTTCCAGTTTCATTTATTATATTAACAAGAACAGCAGTTCCATAAGTAGGAAGACCAGTTCCTGTAACCCCATCCTCTTTAATTTTTTTCATAGCGACTACTAGCTCTTTTCTTAGTTCATCGGGATTATTCACAGGAATAGAGGTTCTAGTTGAATTTACAACAATAGCTTTTAAAGCTTTTGATCCCATTACAGCACCGACTCCAGAACGACCAGCAGCTCTGTCGCCATCATTTATAATAGCAGCCATAAGTGATTGATTTTCACCACCTGGTCCTATGTTTAAAACAGAAGAATTTGGATGAATAGCACTGAAAAATATATTTGCCTCATTGCTTGTTCTACCCCAAATATGTTCTGCATCTAAAAGTTCAATTTTATCATCATTTATATATAAGTATTTAGGAGATGAACTTTTACCTTCTATAATAATACCATCAAAACCAGCGTATTTTAATTTCGCCCCCCATTGACCACCCGAGTTTGAGCAGGCAATCATACCAGTGAGTGGAGATTTTGTAACTACAACATATCGACCACCTGTAGGAACAGAGGCTCCTGTTACAGGTCCAGTCATGATAACAAGCTTATTTTCGGCAGATAAAGGATCGATATTGGGGTCTATTTCGTCAAGAAGAATTTTACTTCCAAGTCCTCTTGCTCCAATAAATTTTTTAGCTAGTTCTAAATTCAAAGTTTCACAGATTACCTCTTCAGTTGTTAAATTAACTCTTAATAACTTTCCGTTATATGATGTTACCATAATTACCTCCTAAATTATATAGTTGATGATAAACACTTATTAATGCGAGTATACCTCATAAAGACCAGAATATCAATAGGTAAAACAAAACAATTTTCATTCTGTTTTAGTGAAAAAAATCTCGAAACCAAACACAAAAGCTATAAAAAAGTTGTAAAAAATATCTGGACGTAGTATAATTACTCATCTTTTAATAAGGGGGAACGCCATGAAAAAATCTATATTTTTATTCAGTTTATTACTAGGGACGACACTTCAAGCTGGTGAAATTTTAATGGGAACTACTACATCATTAGATGACACAGGATTTTTAACAGAAATTTCTCAAAATTTAAAAAAAGAAACAGGCATTGATTTAAAATGGATAGCAAAAGGAACTGGAGAAGCACTTGAATTAGGTAAAAGAGGCGATGTGGATATTCTTTTCACTCACGATCCGGGAAGAGAGATTAAATTTATTGAAGATGGATATGGACTGAAGAGATATCCATTGATGCATAATTATTTTGTTATTGTAACGAATAATGAAAAAGATTTGTCGGGGTATCCAAGAGATTTAAATGAGCTATTAAACAAAATAGCCACAGAAAACTCTGTTTTTATTTCAAGAGGAGATAAATCGGGAACTCATTCTAAAGAGTTGTCAATGTGGAAAGAAGCAAAAATAGATAAGAATTTTAAAAATTATAAAGAAGCAGGTTTAGGAATGGCAAAAACACTGAATCTAACATCTGAATTACAAGGATTTACTTTATCAGACAGCGGAACATTTTTAAAAGTTAAAGATAATTTTAAATTACAAGAGGTTCCTTTAGATGAGAAAGAACCATTGAAGAATATATATTCTATTTTAGAGTTAAGCAATGTAAAAGATTCTAAAAAAGAGGATATAAAAACTTTTATAAAGTTTATGCAATCGAAAGAAGCAGAAGAAATAATGAGAAAGTTTGGTGAATCAGAGTTTGGAACACCACTATTTTATATAGGTTATTAAGGTGAAAGCTGAGATTTTAGAGATAGTTTTACTATCTTTAGTTTTGACAGGAACCGCAAGTATATTTAGCTCAATTGTTGGTTTTTTTATAAGTTTATGGCTGTTTTTTAGAAGAGACAGATTATATAAAAAGATACTAGATTTTTTTAGAGCTTTAACAGGAGTACCAACGATAATTTTTGGATTGTTGGTACTTTTATTACTTTCAAGAAGAGGACTATTGGGACCTCTAAATTTATTATTTACACCAACAGCAATAGTGATAGCTCAGTTTTTACTGCTATTACCGCTTGTTGTAACTCTTTGCTCTGAAGTGTTAGAGGGAGACGGAGTGAAGATTTTAACGACATGTAAAATTTTACACATACCAAAATCACAACTGAAAAAAGTTTTTTTTCGAGAGCTAAAAACAAGATTTTTAAGTATTTTTTTAATAGCTTTTGCTAGAGGAATATCAGAGGTCGGTTCTGTTATGCTAGTAGGTGGAAATATAAAAGGTTCTACAAGAGTTATGACAACGTATATAGCTCTTTCAACTTCAATGGGAAATTATAATACATCTCTTATAATAGCTTTAATTTTATTTTTACTATCTTTTTCATTGAATATACTTATAAAAAAGGTGAGTTAGATGATAAAAATTAAAAACTTAAAAAAATTTTATGACAATAGATTAATTTTAAATATTCCAGAGCTAATTCTAGAAACGGGAAAAATTTATTCTTTAATAGGAAGAAACGGAGCAGGAAAGAGTACACTATTAAATATTTTAGCAGGGATTTTAACATCCGATGAGGGAAAGATTGAAATAGATATGAATGAGGTAATCTTATGTAGTCAGGAACCAATGTTTTTTAAAGGGAGTGTAGCTTATAATTTGATAGAGCCGTTTAAATTGAGAGATGAAAAGATAGAGATTTCAAAAATTAGAGAGTTTCTAAAAATTTTTGGAATATCAGAGCTAGAAACTTCATTAATTTCAACTTTATCAGGTGGAGAGAAAGCAAAAGTTCAATTTATAAGAACAGTTCTTTATAATAAGAAAATAGCTTTTTTAGATGAGCCAACAGCGAGTCTAGATAAGAAGAGCACGGCCTTAGTAGAAGATATAATAGTAAAAATGAAAAATGAAGGGAAACTAATTCTCATAATAACTCATGATTATGAGCAAGCATTAAGAATAAGTGATGTTATTTTTGAAATTGATGAAGGAAATATTTTGGAAAAAAGAGGGATATATGTCAAAAAAAATTAATGTATGTGACGAAGCACCAATAGAATTAAGAGTAAATACAGAAAAATTAGTTACATTTATGTGCTCACCTTATGATTTAGAAGACTTAGCGCTAGGTCATCTTTATACAAGAGGAGTAATAAAAAGTAAAGAGGAATTAGAAAGTATTGGAGCGTGCAAAGATGCAAAACTTATTGTGGCATGTACTCATTCAGAAGTAAGGGAGGATCTTTTTACAATTCCAAAAGTTGTTTTAAGTGGCTGTGGAAGCGGAGCTCTTTTTGATGAAAAAATTATGGAGAAGGAAAGAGTAGATTATTCAGGTGAAGTATCTTTAGACAGATTAAAAAAAGTTGCTATTCAAATGTTAGATGGAGCAGAGATGTATAAAAAAAGTGGAGGAATGCACTGTGCAGCTATTGGTAATTTACAAGGAGAGATTGTTATAAGAGAGGATATAGGAAGACATAATGCTGTGGATAAAGTTATTGGTGCTGCTTTAGATAAAGATTTTGATTTGAGAAATTCGATTATAACTACAACTGGAAGATTATCTTTGGATATGGTTTTAAAAGCTGTTTCAACAAAGATTCCAGTTGTAGCAACAATAAGTATTCCAAGTAGCCTTGCAGTAGAGTTAGCTCAAAAGTTAGGTATTTGCTTAATTGGAAGAGTTGGAAAAAATGAACCTATAATATATACATTTGAAGAGAGAATAAAAATATAAAAGGAGAGGAGGAATGAATTTTTTTAAAACAATTACCTTAGATCAGGCTATAAATGAGATAAAAAAAAGAATAGATAAAGTTATTGAGATAGAGGAGATACCTTTATGGAAAAGTTTAAATAGAGTTCTTTCAGAGGATATATTTTCTGAAATAGATATTCCGTCCTTTGATAGATCTACAGTTGACGGATATGCAGTAAAAGCAAAAGATATATTTGGAGCAAGTGAGTTTTCACCAATTCCTTTAACGTATATAGGAGAGGGAGAGATGGGGAAGAAGACGGACATATTTTTAAAATCTGGAGAATGTATGTATATTCCTACAGGAGGAATGTTACCAGAGGGTTCAGATGCCGTGGTTATGATTGAAGATTGTGAAAATTTGGCTGATGAGATACTTGTGAATCGAGGAGTTTCAGAACTCTCAAATATCATTTTAAAAGGTACTGAAGTGACAAAAGATGAGATTTTAATAAGAAAAGGTGAGATTATAAAATCAAGTCATATCGGAGTACTCTCTTCAATAGGAAAATCTAGAGTTAAAGTTTATAAAAAACTTAAATTTTCGATAATATCAACAGGTGATGAGATTGTAGAATTAGGAAAGGATTTAAAACTTGGAGAGGTCTATGATATAAATACACATATATTTTCAGCATTGATCGAAGAAGGGTTTGGAGAAGTTGTTCAAACATTTTTAGTGAGAGATGATTTAGAGTTATTGTCTAAAAAGTTAGAGAGTGCTCTTGAGAAATCGGATATAGTTTTAATTTCTGGTGGAAGTTCTGTAGGTATGAGGGATTTTACTGTTGCGGCATTGGAGAAAATTGGTGGAGAAGTATTTATTCATGGGCTTTCTTTAAAGCCTGGAAAACCAACTATAGTTGCTAAGTGCAAAGATAAATTTGTATTTGGTATGCCTGGTCATCCTCAATCAGGAGTGACGGTTTTTAAAGCTTTGATTGAACCAACTTTTTTAAATAGAGATAGAGTTAAAGTATATGGCGAGTTAGCTCAAAATATTTATGGTGATTCTGGAAAAAGATGTTTTATAAATGCTAAATTAGAAGTTGTAAATGGAGAAGTTAAAATATATCCAGTTACGAGCAAGTCGTCTATGATAAGACCTCTATTAGAATGTGATGGAATAATTATTATTCCAGAATATAAAGAAGGATTTTATAAAGGTGAAGTGGTAGAGGTGATACTAAATGATTGAGAGAAATGTTTATATAGATAACATAGATGTAGACGAAGCAATAAATAGATATTTATCTAGTTTATCTTTGAATTTAGAGAGTGAAAAAATATCAGTTCTAGATTCTGTTGGAAGGATAACTTCAAGGGCTGTTTTTGCAAACTATTGTTCTCCAACTTATCCAGCAAGTGCAATGGATGGAATATTCATATTTTCAGAAAAAATAAAATCAGCAACAGAAACAACTCCAGTTTACTTAAAAGAGAGTGATTTTAGATATGTCAATACAGGGAATCCTTTAGATTTAAAAAGTGGAAATTGTGTTGTTATGATTGAGGAACTTATTGAGTTAGAAAATGGAGAGTTTAAAGTAATTAAAAATACTAAGCCTTGGCAACATATAAGGCCAATTGGAGAAGACATTATAGCGGGAGATATGTTGATAAAATCAAATCATAAAATAGCACCTCAAGATTTAGGAGCTTTAATAACAGGAGGGATAAAGGAGATTGAAGTATATAAAAAACCTCAAGTTGCAATTGTTCCAACGGGAGATGAAGTTATTGATATATTCAAAGAAGAGTTTAAAGAGAGATCGGTTATAGATTGTAACTCATATATATTTTCAGCTCAAATAAAAGAGTGGGGAGGAGTTCCAGAAATTAAAGATAGATTGAAGGATGATCCAATTGAGATGAAAAAAAGATTGGATGAACTTTCAAAAGAGTACGATATAGTAATTATAAATGCTGGTTCATCGGCAGGAAGCAAAGACTACACAAAGCATATTATTAGTGAGCTTGGTGAGGTTGTTGTTCATGGTGTAGCAATAAAACCTGGAAAGCCAACAATTTTGGGAAAGATAAATGAAAAACCAGTTATAGGAATTCCAGGGTATCCTGTATCAGCATATTTAGCGATGGATATATTTTTAAAACCTCTTTTAGAAAATATGACAAAACTTTCTTCTGAAACAAAGTATATTGAAGGAAAGTTGGGGAAAAATATAAACTCATCTTTGAAGCACAAAGAGCTTGTGAGAGTAACTATACATAAAGGGGAGAATGGGTATATAGCTATGCCTCTTTCTAGAGGAGCTGGAATTACGACAAGTTTATCAAAAGCTGATGGAATTTTGGAAATCCCAAGAGCTGTAGAAGGATTAGGGGCTGGAGAGATAGTTAAAGTAAGACTTTTAAAACCTATAAAAGAGATTGATGATAATCTTATATCAATTGGAAGTCATGATGTTGTCATGGATTTGATAGGGGATTCTATAAAGCTTTGTTCAACACATGTTGGAAGTCTTGGTGGTATATTGGCTATAAAACAGGAAAATGCCCATATAGCTCCAATTCATATGTTGGATGAAGAGAGTGGAGTTTACAATATTTCGTTTATAAAAAAATACTTCCCGAATCAAGAAATGTTATTGATAAAAGGTGTTCGAAGAGTTCAAGGGATAATGGTTCAAAAAGGAAACCCTCTTCAAATAAAAAATATAAAAGATATTTTTTCTCAAAAAGTTAGATTTGTAAATAGACAAAGAGGCTCAGGAACAAGAATACTTTTAGATTATTTTTTGAAAAAAGAAGAGATCGATTCAGAAGAGATTGTAGGATATGATTATGAGTTATCTACACACTTAGATGTTGCGATGGCTATAAAAAATGGAACTGCTGATGTTGGTCTTGGAATAATGGAGGCTGCTAAAATAGCAGATTTAGATTTTATCTCAATATCTGAAGAGGAGTACGATTTTTTAGTTAATCCTAAAATAAAAAATAGTGATAAGATTAATGGTTTCATAGAGTTTTTAAAATCTGATTTCTTTAAAAGAAAAATATCTGAGTTAGATGGTTATAGCTTAAAAAAGCCAGGAGAAATAATAAGGATAGAAAAGTAAAAGTGTCAAAGGTTGTTAACCTTTGACACTTTTATTTCGAAGAAAAATTAAGCAGATAAATATTCCTAAAATACAAGCAACAATAACAGGATAAAAAATATAGATGTATGATCCAAAAGTTTCTTTAAAATATCCGCCAATAAACCCTTGAGATAGAGCTCCAATACCATAAGCTGTGAAAAGTATTCCGTAGTTTGCAGTATAATGAGGTTTTCCAAAAATATTTGCAGTTGATGCAGGAGCTATTGATAACCATCCACCCAAATTTAACCATAAGATTGAGAAACCTATGACGAAGGCGATAATATTACCTTTAAAAGTTAAAGATAATCCCGCTGCAAAAATAATTGATGAATATGATATTAAAATAGCTTTTTTAGAACCTAATTTATCTGTAATAGCTCCGAATAATGGTCTTCCAATTCCGTTAAAAATAGCAAAGAATGATGTGAAAAATGCTGCTTTTAGTGGAGAGATTCCAATCACTTGTTGAGCATATGAACTTGAAACTCCGATTGCTAAAAGCCCAGAAAAGGCTCCAATAGCATAGCAACTCCAAAGTGCATAAAATTTTGTAGTTTTAAGCATATCTTTAGGACCGATATCAAACCCTAAATCTTCATGTTTTTGTGTAGTTACAACTATTTCACTTTTGTTTGGAAACCTTAAGGTTAAAGATAAAAGTGTAAGTATAACAGCAAAAGCTATTCCTAAGATTTTAAAGGTAGAAAAGACACCAAATTTAATTATTAATTCTCCAGCTAAAGGAGCTGTAATAAATGGTGAAAGTCCAAAACCTAAAAGTGTTAATCCAACTGCAAATCCCTTTTTATCAGGGAACCATTCTGTTACAACGGCCATAGGAATCCCATAAACAGTTCCTACGCCGATTCCACCTAAAATCCCGTAGGTTAAAATTATAAACTCAATACTTTTAGCATATGAAGCCAAAATCCAAGCTAAAGATATTAAAAGTGAACCAGCTATAGCCAAAATTTTTGGATTGATTTTTTTAATAAATAAACCAGCTACAGGCATTGAAAATGCATAGCAAAATAAAAATGTTGTATATGGCATGCTTGCCAAAGTAGGAGAAACAGGTTCTCCATAAAGTGTTTCTAAAGTTTGTCTTAAAGGGGTTTGGAATACTCCCCATGAATAGATAGTTCCCATACATAAGAACATGACTAAACCGCTAATAATGTATCTTTCTCTTCTTTTCATATAAAAACTCCTATTTTCTTTTTTTTATTTTGATAAAAATATTTAATATAAGATACTATATTAAATGTAAAAATAAAAGAGTTTTTTTATTTTAATAAAAAAAACTATATATTTTTTCTGAAATTTGACTGCTTATTCAAAAATAGTAAAAAGATTTATGAATTCTGTAAAAAATTATACAGTGCACCAATAAGATTTGAATTATTGTTAAATTTACAAGATTTTATTTTTGGATATATGGTTGCAGAATCAATTTTATTTACAAGATCAGTGACACTTTTTTGAATATTATTGATAATAGTTTGATTGGCACTAACTCCTCCTCCAATGATTATTTTTTCAGGATCATAAATATACTGGATAGTCAAAATTCCTTTAGCCAAATCACTATACCAATTTTTCACTTCATTAGAAATAATTTCATTTTCATCGATTAAATTGAAAAGTTCAATTCCATTTATATTTCGATTAAGTTTTTTAGAGATTCTACTTGTAAGTTGTCCAATAGAAACAGATCCCCAAGTTCCAGGAATACCTTTTTCACTTTCAAAATACATAATTCCAAATTCCCCAGCTTGTAAATTTTTTCCCTTATGAATTTGTTTATTTTTAACGATAGCTCCACCAACTCCAGTTCCAAGAACGATGAAAACAACGTCGTCATTAAACTTTGCCTCACCTAACCAAACCTCAGCAAGAGCAGCACAGTTAGCATCATTCTCAAGATGAACTTTAAGATTCAAAATATCTTCTAAATCTTTTTTTATATTAGGACCATGTATGTAAGGAAGGGCACTGACACCGGCAACAAAACCAGTATCAGTATTAACAGCCCCAGGGCAGCTTAAAGCTACACCAGAAAATTTGTAGGTGTAACTATTTTTAATTTTAGAAATTTCAAAATAAAGATCCTCTAAACTATTTGGTGTATTGAAACTTGATTGTTCTAAAATATTTCCATTTTCAGATAAAACACCATACTTGATAGAGCTTCCTCCAAAGTCAAAAACTAAATAATTTTTCATTTAAAACCCCTTTTTCTCAGAAAGTTCTTTGAACCATCTTCCACTTTTTTTAATAGTTCTCTTTTGATTAGAAAGATCTAATGAAACTAATCCATATCTATTTTTATATGAATTCAACCAAGACCAGTTATCAATAAAAGTCCAAACATGATATCCGATACAGTTAGATCCCTCTTCGATTCCTTTATGTAACCACTTTAAATGATTCTTATAAAAATCAATTCTATAGTCATCTTGAATAATTCCGTCAACTAAGAATTTCTCTTCACCTTCAACACCCATTCCATTTTCAGTTATCAACCATTCAATATTTCCATAGTTATCTCTAATATTTATGGCTATATCGTAGACACCTTTTTCAAAAATCTCCCATCCTCTGTGAGGGTTAATTTTTCTTCCAGGCATAATGTAGTAGTCATAATAATATTCGGGCATAAATGGAGCTTCTGGGTTTGGAAGAGAGGCTCTAGCAGCAACTCTTCTAGGCTGATAGTAGTTAACTCCTAAGTAATCAACTGTGTTTTCAGAGATTATATTCAAATCACTTTCTGTATATTCAGGCATTAAATCGTGTTCTTTGATAATCTCTATTAATTCAGTTGGAAAATAACCTTTTACTGCTGGATCTAAGAAACTTCTATTGGCAAAAAGATCAGCTATAAATGAAGCTTTTAAATCCCATTTGTTTTCACTTCTTGGATAACAAGGTGAAAGATTTAAAACAATTCCTATTTTTCCATCTCCATTTAATTCTCTATAGTTTTTAATCGCAAGAGCATTGGCAAGAGCGGTGTGATAACCAACTTGTACAGCAGCTTTAGGATCGACTTTATATGGATAATGATAACCGAGTAAATAACCACATTCGACATGAACGATAGGCTCGTTAAAAGTAAACCATCTTTTAACTCTATCACCGAAATGTTCGAAACATATTTTAGCGAAACTAGCATAGTGATTGACAACCTCTCGATTTTCCCATCCACCTATATTTTGCATACACATAGGCATATCAAAATGGAAAAGATTGATGAATGGTTCAATTTTGTTAGCTAATAACTCATCTATCACATTGTTGTAAAAATCAATCGCTTTAGAATTTATTTCTCCAAAACCATTTGGTAGCAATCTAGACCAGCTGATAGAAAATCTAAAAGAGTTGTGGCCAGTTTCTTTTAAAAGTTTTATATCTTCTTTATAATTTTTATAAAAAGTAGAAGTTTCATAAGGCCCTATATTATTGTGAAATCTAAAGCTCTCTGTTTCAAACCAATAGTCCCAAATATTTTGTCCTTTTCCATCAATATTCCAAGCTCCTTCACTTTGAGTAGCAGATGAAGCACTACCGAAGTAGAAGTTATCCTTAAATTTAATCATAGTTTACATCTCTCCTTCTTTTAATGAGTTAGTATAGATTTTTAAAAATGGTGTATATATAAAGTAAGAAAGTAATATCAAAGCTAAACTTAAAATTGCAGCAGAGATATCAAAGTTTGTAGCAAGTAATGCAGCGAGAGGTCCTGGGGTTGTCCACGGCACAAGAGTCACGATTTTTGAAACAAGACCATACTTAGTAGCAAACCATGCAATAGTTCCATTTATAATAGGAACAGTTATGAACGGAATAAATAGTAATGGGTTCATAACAATAGGTGTTCCAAACATAATAGGTTCGTTGATATTAAAAATGGCTGGAAGCAAAGATAGTTTTCCAATTGATTTAATATGTGTGTTATTGCTTCTAATCATAGCAAGAGTTAATCCGAGAGTTGTTCCAACTCCTCCCATGAAGATAAAGGAATCTACGAATCCACCTGCAAATATTTTTGGAATAGTTTCTCCGGCTTGAAGTGCAGCTTGATTAGTAGCTAGATTAGATAGAGTTATTGAGTTAACAATAGCAACAACAATATTTGTTCCGTGTAGTCCAGCAAACCAGAATAGATGTATAATCACAAGTAAGATTATTAAAGATAAAAGTGAATCAGACATATTTAAAAGTGGAGCAAAAGTTTTTAGAATAACTTCTGGAACCATAACTTCTAAATTTTTCATGACTAAGATATTCACAGTGTGATATAAAAAAGTTACAACAACAATTGGAATCAATAGTTCGAAAGATTTTGCAATTGCAGGTGGAACAGAATCAGGAAGCTTGATAACAAATTTTTTCTGAACAAGAACTCTAAAGATTTCAATTGCAATAATAGTCCCTAAAATAGCTGTAAATAATCCTTTGGCATCAAGATATCTAGCATCCATAACAGGCATCCATCCACCATCAGCTATAAGAAATAAAGATGTAGCTCCTTCGGCTTGTCCAATAGGTAACCAATCTAATTTAGCAGATGTAAGTAAAAATGCATACATGGATAAAAATCCACCAGTAGTTCCATTTAATTTATAAAAATTAGATAAAGACATTCCTATACCATATGAAACGAATAAAGACATGATTCCCATACTAACATAGAATGGTTGAACTAAATCTCCTTTGAAAGCCCCCATTAAATTGCTGTACCACTCCATGTAAAGAACAGTGTTTGGGTCTGTAAATGGTAAATTTACTAAAAGAAGAATAAAAGATCCGATGATTAAAAACGGCATTGTGTAAACGAAACCATCTTTAATTGCATTCAAATACCGATTTTGTCCGACTTTTGCTGCAATAGGCATAAGCTTTTTTTCGATTAAATTCATAAAATTACGCATAAAAATCCTCCCATATTAACTTAATTTAAATATAAATTTTTAGATTTATAATTTCTCCATATTTAATGTTATCTAATATAATTTTTGAATCTATGATATCTCTTTTTGAACTAATATCTTCATATAGCATATTGATTATTTCATAATCTTTTCCAAAGGTTACTTTAATAACTTCTTTTTCTTTTTTAGAATTTAAATTTACTAATCTCAAACCATAACTAGATTTATCTATTGGAAAAATAGATGATAGAGCTAAATTGCACTCTGAAAAATCAATTAAGTTTTCAAAAGTTTTTAATTTATCTTTTAAGGGATGCATTACAAAATATTTTAAAGTATTTGTAAACAGATTCAACTCTTGAATTTGATAGTAAGGTGTTGTTATAGCATAAAGTTGGTACTCTTTTTTAAGTGAGTTAGCATCAAATTCTCCATTGAAATTGTGTTCAAATCTTATAGCAAATTTGAATTTTAATTTTTCTTGAAGTTGGCTATCAGGAGTTTGAATATATTTAAACTCTTGACCAGAGGCGATACCAGGTCTTCTTAAAAGATTGGGTTTACCTAAAAAGCCGACACTTCTAAATAAAGTAAGAGCAATCTTACTATTTTCAAGAATCTCATACTCTTTTATTCCTTTTGATAGAACAGATGTTGAGATATTTTTATTTTTTAGTGTAACAAAATTTAAAAATGGATATATAGGTGACGGTTCCTCTTTCCATCCAATTTCACGCCAGCAATCAATATTTTCGGGAGTATTTAATCTTTCGATTATCCCAAAAGGTGTATCAGCGATAGATATATTGCTGACTACACCACTATTTATAACAGCTCTTAATCTGTGATCTTGAGTGTGGTTGTCAACAGTGAGATGAACCAAAATATTTCCTGAATTATTTAGTTCAATTTTTAAATCATATTTTAGATATGTATTTAAAATATTAAGTTCTCTATCTTTTAAGTTTAAAGGAAGTCTTATGTAACTTTGCATCTTTAAGCTTTTAAAAATAGAATCGTTATTAAAGGTAGCAGAACTTTCAGAGAAACTGTGCTGTATTTTTCTGTCTAAAATAGGGGGAGAATAATCGTAAGTATCTCCGTCATCTCCGCTATCCTCTAAACTTATAAAATCTTGAAGTAAAATTTTTGTAATTTTATTAAATAGTGTAAGTTTACCATCGTAGAAATATATTTTATAGAATGAATCCTCGATAAAGTTATCAGAATTTTTAGCCTTCGAACTTTCATAAATTTCAGAACTTTCAGTTTCATAGATTTTTATTCTTTCTAAAGATAAAGGTGAAAGAGGATGTTCTATAATTAGGGTAGTTATATAATAGTAAAGTTCAGGGTTGTGTTCAGATTCGTTTCTTTTGATACTTCCTCTATAAACTTTTTCTTGAGATAAAATATTATATTTAATTTCGTTTCCGCATTCATTTTTAATAGTGAAAAATTTAGATTTTGTGGATACGTTCAATTTAATAGGATTATTTCTTTTATAAGGTAAGGTATTAAAAATAAATAGATCGTTATTTTTTTTATCTTCAATAGATTCACAAATTTTTCTAACTATATAATCAGAAGCTGAATAAGATAGTTGATCGACATCAATCAGTCTAGATGTGATACTTCTATTTGTCTTATCACTGTTACATCCACACGCACTATCATGAGCATGATTTAGAAGTAGTTTTTTCCAGATGTTTTCTAACATGTCAGTTTTAGGAGAGAGACCTAAGGACTGGCCGATGACAAAAAGAGGTTCTAATTGATAGATTAATCTTCGTTCGATTTTATCGTTTAAGTATTTGTGATCATACCTAGATGAATAGATAGAGCGATGGATTTTTGAGTTTGAAGGAGATGTAAGTTCTCCTTTAACTCTTTTAAAATTATTCTCTTTTCTTAATTCTTTAAAATATTCTTCACAATTGCTTTCGATATACAATAGGTTATTTTTACTATTCTTATTATAAAAATCGATTCGTTCTTTTAGATTGAAATCAATATATCTTTGATCTCCGCCAACAGATAGTAAAATATTATTTTTAGATACACCATCTGAAAACGTTTTTTCAACATTTTCAATATCATCATTATAGATAATATTTCCCCCATAGTAATACCCATTTTTTATATTACTTGTTAAAACTTCACTTCCATCTTCAGACTCCCAAATGAATTCTCTATCAGAACAGAGATTTTTAGGAAGACCTCTCCAAAATATGAAGTCGTGAATACTAAATCCATTTAAAATTTTTGGTAAATCTTTAGTTTGACCAAATGAATCAGGAAGATAACCAACTTTAAAATAATCACCAAACTCTTTGCAACTTTTTATTCCATAAAATAGATTTCGAACGATAGATTCTCCTGAAATAATAAGTTCATCAGTTTGTGTATACCAAGGTCCAATTAAAAGTTTTTTTTCAGAAACTAATTTTTTTATTCGTTCAAAATTTTTTGGCATATATTTTAAATATTCCTCTAAAATACTGACTTGTCCATCTAACAGGTAGTAATTTAAACTACCTGTTTCAAGAGCTTCAATAACTTCATCCATATGATATATAAGTTGAACGATGGATTCGTTGGCTGTAAAATACCATTCGTAATCCCAATGTGTATTAGCATAGACGTGTACTTTTTTCATTTTTCTCCTCTTTCTTAAACTAAAATCTCTTCAAGTTCATTTTCGTTTTCAGTAATAGATTTTCTCCAGAATCCAATAATCAGTGCTGTTGTTATTATTCCAGCAAAGGTACAAGCAATCCAAGTTAAAAATGGAACGGGTTGCTCAATGTATCCAATGAAAGTTCCTATTGGTGATCCAATTCCACCATAGAATTTACAGCCAGTAGCACCAGCTAAACCTCCAGCCACAGCACCACCGACAACAGATGCTGTTATCATCTGAACAGGATTTGATGCTACAAATGGAATAGCGCCCTCTGTAACTCCTACAATACCCATTCCAAAAGCCGAGGCAGCTGAAATGTGTTCTTGTCTTGTAAATTTATTTTTAAAAATTCTAGACGCTAACCATATTCCAAGAGGTGCAACAGAGATTGCGGCTTGAGCAGCAGTTCCTGGAACGAAGTTAGCACCTTGAATTCCATATTTAGCAACAGTATCAGTAAAAACAGCAGCTCCGAAAATTAAAGCTGTTTTATTAACAGGACCTCCAAAATCAAACCCAATCATAGCACCAATTATAGCTCCTATGATAATAGGCATTCCAGTATAGTTATCATTTAGGAATGTCAATGTTGAGTAAAGTGTATCCATAAGATTAGCAATAGGTTTACCAATCATAAAAGTAACGATCATAGTTACAAGAAATAAAGAGATTACAGGAATTACCATTATTCCTAAAAGCGGTTGAACAACTTTTGGCCACTTTATTTTTTTTAGTAGATTAACAATATACCCAGTTAAAAATGCAACAAGTATAGCTGATATAAATCCTCCGCCAGTTTGAGTTCCTAGATATGCTGCGTCGTTGGCGATATAAGCACCGATCATAGCAGCAGCAATTGCGGGTCGTCCAGCCATAGAGTTAGCGATAAAACCAGCAAATAGAGGAATCATTAGTTTAAATCCGATTTGACCTATTTCAAACATCTTAGCCATTAAAAATCCAAAGTTTGTACTTCTATCAAATCCCCAGTTTACAATCTGTCCAAGCTCATTTTTTTGAAAAGCAAAAATATTTGCAATAGATAAAATTATTCCAGAAGCAATAACCATAGGTACCATATATGATAAACCAGCCATGATGTGTCCAACAGCTTTATTTTCTGTTTTTCCAAGAGTTATTTTTCCGACTTTGCTTCCTTTTACTCCAAAAACTGTTGCATGTTCAAGTGCTTCTAAGATTAATCCTTTTCCGTCTTTAATAGCAACGTTAGCTTTTACTTGATAAAGTTTTTTTCCAATAAATCTATCCATCTCGATATTTCTATTTACAGCTAAAATAACTATATCAGCTTCTTCAATCTCTTTCTCTGTTAAAGCATCTTCTGTTCCGAGTGCACCTTGTTTTTCAACAGAAATTTTTATATCTAAATCTTTTCCAGCTTTTAATAGGCCTTCAGCGGCCATATATGTGTGAGCAATTCCAGCAGGACAAGACGTAACAGCAACTATTTTTTTAGATGAATCAATTTTAAGATTTTTTTCAATTTTTTTAGAAGGTAAATCTTCTGAAGATAGTAGTGTTAAAAACTTATCTTTATTTTCAGAATTTTTAAGATTTTCAATAAAGCCTTCTTTCATAAATGAAATTGTTAAATTTTTAAGAATCTCAATGTGCATATCCCCTTGATGTTTCGATGGAATAGCTAGAAGAAAAACTAAACATACTTTATTTTGATCATCGACAGATTCCCAATCTTCGATATAATTTTTAAGTCTAGCCACAGCAATTTTAGGTGTTTTTACAAAATCAGATTTAGCATGAGGAATAGCTAAACCATCTTCTAAACCAGTTGGTGAAACTTTCTCTCTAGATAAAACATCATTATAGAATCCAGATTTTGATGTTAAGACTTCATTTTCATCTAAAAGAGTTATCAATTCTTGAATAACGCTCTCCTTTGTTTTTGAATCAGAATCTAAAACTATAAGATTTCTATCAATCAGATTTTTAATATCCATTTTTTCCTCCCGTATTTTTAATTAAATAGATTATATGATTATATCTTATTAAAAAAAAGGAGCTATTTTATTCAAAAAAATATGAATAAAATAGTTTTATTGCTTTTATATAGTTGATAATTTATAATAAATATATAAAATGTTCGAAAAAAGTAAAAAAAGTAGAACTGTTTTATTCAATTTTTTTTGAAAGGGATGGATGGGAATGAATAAAAGAGTATATGAGATTTTAAAATTTATAGTTGAAGAAAACGGAAGAACAAATTTGAAAGAACTTTCTATAGTTACAAAAGCGAATGAGAGAACTATCAGATATGATATAGATAAAATAAATGAAATCTTTGAAGCTCAAGGAGTTAGCTTAATTCAAAAACAGAGTAAGGGTGAACTTTTTCATAAAGAGATTGAAGAGATAAGTATTTTTATAAAATCTAATTTTAAAGAGATTTTTTTCAATGAACATAGGCAGTTAATAATATTGATAAAAGTTTTATTTCAAGGTGAGATATGTATATCACAACTATGTAAAGAGTTCGATTTAACAAGAACAACTATAAAAACAGAACTGACTGAAGTAAAGAAAATATTAAAGGAAAATGCATTGGAATTAGAGGTTTCTAATCTTGGTTTAAAGTTGATAGGAGAAGAGGGAGATTTGAGAAATCTCCAATTAAAATTGATAAATGAATATGGAAATACTATTTTAGAAAAGGATTTAGAACGTAGGTATATATATAACTTTATAAAAGAAAAATATTTAAATATTGATATTGCGGAGATTGAAAAATTTATAAACTACATTGTAAAGCAACTAAATACAGTGATAACAGATGAAACATACTTTATCCTTTCAAACTATATTTTAATTATGGTAAAAAGAATTGAAAGTAGGAATGAAATAAAAAAAAGTAATAATATAAAATTTTATGAGGATACAAAAGAGTATGAGGTTTTAAAGAAGAGTATCTCTTTAATAGAGGCAAATTTTAATATAGAGATTTCAAATTTTGAATTGACAAAATTAACAGATTACTTTTTGGGATGTAGTAATTTTTCTTTATCAAATTTAGCATATAAAGAGTGGTTAGAAATAGAGATTTTAGTAAAGAAAATAGTTTTACAGTTTAAAAAACTTCATAAAGTAGATTTAAGTAAAGATGAAACCTTGATAAATGGACTTGTAAATCATATAAAGCCAGCATTACATAGAGTAAAAAATGGATTGAAATTACAAAATTCAATATCGAAGGAGGTCTTAGAAAAGTTTCCAACATTATATAAAGATACGGAAGAAGCGTTAGTTATTTTAGATGAACTTTTAGGAATTCCATTAAATGAAGATGAAGTATCTTTCATTGCATTACACTTTAAAACAGCTTTGGATAGATGGAAAAGTAGAAGAGAGCAAACTAAAAATATAATTTTAGTTTGTGGGTATGGATATGGAACTTCAAAATTATTAGAGCAGCAGCTAAAGCAAAGATACAATATAAATATATTGGATACAATTCCACTTAATCAATTGAATAACATAGATTTCTCAAGAAAAATAGATTTGATAATAACTACATTAACAACAATAGAAATAGATATTGAAATACCCATAGTCTCAATAAATACGATTTTAAAAGAGAAAGATATAGAGACTTTAGATTTATATAATCTTCCAAAGCATTTGGATAAAGTTTCTCTTTCAGTTATCTATGATACTATATCAAAACATTGTGATATAAATGATAAGAAGTTTTTAGTAAAAGATCTGAAAGTAATTTTAGATGGAAAAATTATAGATGATTTAAAAGAAAGAGGAAAAAAACTCTCAGAATTTATCCAAGCAGATGTCATAAAATTAAGGCAAAAAGCAGATACATGGCAAGAAGCTATTCAAGTTGCAGGTGAACTTCTAGTAGAATCAGGATGTGTAACTGAAAGATATATTCAAACGATGATAAACAAGGTTGAAAAGTACGGTTCTTATATAGTTATAACAAATTTATTAGCAATTCCTCATGGTGAACTTTCAGAAGATGTGAATTGTTCAGGAATGGCCTTGATATCACTAGATAAACCTGTTTATTTCCCTGATAAAAAACCTGTAAAGTATTTACTAGCTTTTTGTGGAACAGTTTCAAAAGATTATTTAGATGCTTTAACTCAATTTTTAGAGTTAGTCGATAATTGTGACTTTTTAGAAACTATTGAAAAAAGCTCATCACCTAAAAAAATCGTAGATACAATAAAAAAATATGAATTTTTATCTAAAGCATTATCATATTAGAAATTTAAAATATTTACTTTCTATAATATCATCCTCATATTTATAAGGATGATTAGAGAAGTAAATAATAGAACTTCATGAAAAAAAGTATTTATTACAATGAAAGAAGGAAGGAGATATTAAAGTTTGTAAAATTCTTGTAAGCCTTTAAGGCAAATTTTCTTATTAAAAAGTAATAGGAGGAAAAAATGAAAAAACTATTTATATTAGGAACAGTTTTATTGTCAACATCACTATTTTCAGCAGGGCAAATGGGTGGTATGATGCAGGGTGGAAAAATGGAAAATATGCCGATGATGCAAAGTGGAATGCCGTGCCAATGTCCTATGATGGGAGCTGGAGGAAAAGGTATGATGACTTCAAAGATGATGACACCTGAAATGAAAAAAGATATGCAGATGCAAAAGATTGCAATTCAAGAAAAAGAACTAGAGATATCAAAAGCATTAGCTCAAGATAAGATTGATTGGGCTAAGGTAGAGCAACTAAATAGAGATATAGCTCATATTAGAGCGACAAACGAAACAAAGATGATGCAAATGCACTATGAAATGATGCAAAATCCAGGTCCACTTTATGAGGACAAAGTAAACTAGTTAATTTTTAATAGATTTTAATAGAGGGCGTTAATCCCTCTATTTTTTATCTTAAATTTAAATCTAAATATTTGTTTTCAGATTAATTCGTGATACTATACCTTATAAATTGATTAAATTTCTAGGAGGTAGAAATTCATGGATTTAAAAAACGAATACATAGTAGAAAGTGAAAGGTTAAAATTTAGAAAGATTGTTGATATGGATTTTAATAAAATTCATAAAATATTAAAAGATGAAGAGATTATGTATGCTTGGGGACATGGGTTTTCTGAAGATGAAACAAGAGAATGGATAGAAAAAAATAAAATTCGTTATAAAAATGAAGGATTTAGTTATTTTTCTGTTATTCAAAAAAATACAGGTGATTTTATTGGAGTTATGGGACCTTTAATAGAAGAAATAGGTGGAGAAAAAAATGTTGGAGTTGCATATATTATAGATAAAAAATATTGGGGGAATGGATATGCTACAGAGGCTGTAAAAGTATTTATAGACTATGCATTTAATATTCTAAAAGTAAATAAGGTTATAGCTCAAATTCGACCTGAAAATATTAAATCTTCTAAAGTCGCACAAAGAGTTGGGATGAAACTTGAGGGTGAATTTATCAAAATTTATAAAGAAGAAGAGATGTTACATTATATATATAGTATTTCATCTGAAAATATTAAATTATAAATTAGTGAATGAAGGAGGGGGATTAGATGCTACATCTATTTTTTATTGTTATTTCAATAGTATATTCTTTTAAAACACAATCGGCATTATTGATTGTATTATCAATGATTTTTTTAGGAACCTTACTCTTCTCAATAAAAAGATTTGAAACATTGAAAAAGAGCTTAGAAATAGTTATAGAAGGAACAAAAAAATCATATCTATTGGTTTTGATATTTGCTTTATTAGGAGCCCTATCAGCTAGCTGGTTTATTTCGGGAACAATTCCAGCTTTAATATATTATGGAATTAAGATTATTGAACCAAATTACTTCTATCTATTTTCTTTTTTGATAACATCTTTGTTTTCGTTTTTAATTGGAAGCTCTTTTGGAACTGTTGGAACAATTGGCTTGGTGATGGTATCATTAGCTAGAGGAATCGGATTAGATTTATATATAGTTGCAGGAAGTGTGATATCAGGAGCTTATTTTGGTGATAGAGGATCTCCAATGTCATCGAGTGCTAATTTTGTGTCTATTTTAACACAAACAAATATATATGATAATGTGCGAAGAATGTTTAGAACCTGTATCATACCTTATCTAATCACTTTAGGAGTATATTATTATTTTGGAAAGGATATAGATGTAAGATTTATAGAAAATGATATTTTAGTTTTATTAGAACAAAATTTTTATCTTAAATTTTTAGTATTTATTCCATTAGTTTATCTTATAATAATGTGTCTTTTAAAGAAAAATATTAAGTATACAATATTTATAAGTATTCTTTTAAGTTTAATTTTAGGATGGTTTTTACAAGAAAATAGAGACAGAAATATACTTTATATTTTTGAAACTTTGATTTATGGGTTTAAGCTTCCTGTTGAAAATGAATTGTCTAATATAGTAAAGGGAGGTGGTATATTTTCAATGGGAACAGCAATGGTTATGGCACTGCTTTCTTGTGGTTTAGTAAATTTAGTTGATAAATTAGGGGCTTTAAAGATTTTCTCTGAAAGAATAGGAAGCTTCAAAAATGAATGTAAGATATATTTATATACAATTTTTGTTGCAATTATAACGGCTGCAGCGAGTTCAAGCCAATCGACATCCATACTTTTAACATCCCAGATTATGAAAGATATCTATCAAAAAAGTGGATTTTCAAATGAAGAATTAGCTTTAGACATAGAAAATAGTTGTGTAATATTAAGTCCATTAATACCTTGGAATATAGCAATAGCTGTTCCAGCATTAATGTTGGATATTCCAGCATATAAAATAATACCATACTCATTATATTTATATATTCTTCCTTTAACAGTAATAGTTTTAAAATTAAAAAATAAATACACTTAATGTATAAGAAAGCTCCCTTTACACGGATTAAATAAATTTTAATCAGTGTAAAGGGAGCAATTTTTCTATCAAAGATATTTATTTCTATATTTAAGAGGAGTTAAGCCAAATTTATTTTTAAAGCTGACAGTAAAATTATTAGCTGAAGTAAAAGAGAGAGTGTCTGAAATATAGTTTATCTTATAATTAGTTGTTTTCAATATCAATGCAGCTCTCAATAATTTTTGCTCTAATAAATATTCAGAAGGAAGTATATTTAAATATTTTTTAAATTTATCATTTAAAATTTTATTATAAACTTTATATTTTTTTTCCAGAGTTTTGACTGTTAATCCTTTATCGATATTATTATCAATGTATTTAATGATTTCATTGAATTGTGAGTCGCAACAGTAAAAAGAATCCACTGTAGACTCGACATGTTGGTGGTTTAAAATGTTTGAAAGAATTTTTAGAAGAAAAATATCCTTTTCAGTAGATTCATAATCATTTAATAGAAGTTCTATTCTATATAGCGTTATTAGAGATATAGAATTTTTCTTAAATTTTGTATTTAAAATTTTTAAAATAAATGGACTTTTTATTTTAAAGATTAGTAACTTACATTGTTCGGTTAAAAAAGTTGCATCGTTCAAAATAGATTGATTTACAATAAATACATCTCCTTTTTTTAAAAGAACATGCTCGGAAGAGTTATTGTGGCTATAAAAAAGAGAGCCTTCAATACAAATTCTAACAATAATTTCATTGGTTGAGTTATAAACTTCAATTTTTTGACAGATAGAATTATATTCCAATTCAACAAAATCAAAGAATTCATTGCTAGTAAACTCGATTTTATTACTTAGAATCTGATTAGAATTATTCACAATCTCGTCAAAAGCGATGTCTTGTAATTCAATTACTTCATTTATTTTAGGTAAATTTAATTTAAAGGTTCGATATTCGCTACTATTTTTATAATCAGTTTCAATTTTTTGAAAAATAATCTGTTCATTATAATTTTTATTTAAAATTTTATACCAAAGATATATAAAGAGGATGTTGATAGATTTATCTTTGTAATGAGTTCTTAGAAAAGTCTCGATATCTAAGGATGAATTATTCATATTTTTCAAATTATAAAAAATATCCAAAATCTCTAATTTAAAATTTTTATCTGTTTTTTTATTTAAAAATTCGTATAGAAAACTAATCTTAGTATATAGATTATATTGATTGATGTCATATTTTTTTAAGGTTTTTTCAAGTTCGTTTAAGACTAGATTGTACAAAATAGTGATCCTCCTTTCTTTTTGATTTTTATAAAAATCCCTGCCAAAAGTTAAGTTGGCAGGGAGTATTTAGTTATTTAAAATTTTGTTTCTAACATAGCAAATGCTTGAGGTTGCCATCTCCAATTTTTTGCTCTACTCTCCTCTTGGATATCCCAGTTTCTATATTCAGCAGCAATACCAGTAGTTAATGTAACAGCATCAGTAATTTTATAAGCCATAGATACATCAACTAAAGTATATAAAGAGTACGAGTTTTTATCAGTATATTTAGCTACACCATCTTTCATTGCGTAACGTTCATATTGTCTAAATGTGTACGGGTCATATCCACCTTCAAAATTTAAAGAAAAGGCAACTTTATTCATTTCGTATAGTGGGAATGATTTGTAGATATATGATTCGAAGTCTACTGCGAACTCTTTATCTTCATATTGATTAGGAGCTTTTTCAAAATCATGATTGTAAAAGTCTTGTCTCAAATAAAGATTATTTTCAAATCCAATACCAAGAGGTAGTTTCATGAAAGTGTAAGTGTTCAAAATAGCTCTATTAGAGTATCCACCACCGTTATCTTTAGCCATAGTATGTCTAAATCCAGGTGCGATTTTGAAATCTGTAAATGGTGCACCAACCAATCTGTCAACTAACTGAAATCTTCCTTCATAAGTAAATCTTTTTACATCATTAACTAATTATAGCAATAGGTAAGAATTTGATATTATCTCCATCTTTTCCCCTGCTCCACACCGTACGTGCGACTTTCACCGCATACGGCGTTCCATCAATTTTTTTTAATCATTAAAAGTAGTAGTTAGCATAAAACCTATAAAATTAAAAAAATTGACTTGGGGCCATCCCTCCACCACTTATTATCATGGTTTCATAGGTACTATGCCCCTACTCTCACAGAATCAAAAGAATTTCGTTAAAACACTTATATCTACCAACCACAATTTATATAAATGGTTGTATTCTGCTTTCCACGTTCCTTATTTCCTATGTATATAACTCTACTTAGGTGGTTACTATGAGCCTGTAAGCTTGGAATTGCCTATAACAAAACAAGGATTTTCATAACAGAGATTCTTACTAATCCTCACTTACATATGTACTTAATAAAACAAATGGGAAAGCGCCACATTAAATATATCACTATATTTTGAATTCTAGACTCTTTAATTCGTAACTTTGTCAGCAAGTGTGAAGGAACTTGCATACTCACCATATAGAGCTCCACTCCCAGTTTATCAACTTTCTAAAAATATATATAAAATACAAAAAGACATGGACAGTGTATATTAAATATTTTAATTATAAGTTTTATAGTCGTCGGGAAACGAACACTAAATTCTAAAGAAAGTTTTCAACTGACTTCACCGGGCTTCATACAAAGAGTTGTAAATAGTACAACCTATGCATGCCGGAGTATTAGAGAAGATGCTTCAAGACGTTACTCTCTCATTTCATCTTTCAGAAATAAAGTTCTCTACTATTTCACTAAAGATTAAGCTACTTTAAGCATGTCGTGACTTTTCACCACGAAACGTGTCGCACCTCTGTATTCAAAGAATGATGTAAATAAATCGTTATGAGCATGATAAACTCTTAGACGTTTATCGCTACCTAAATCCCCTTCTTTTTCTGAATTAAGAGCTTGATAATCTCTCAATCTGAATTGAACTCTTGTCTTTTCAGTTGCTTTTAAATCTAGTAAGTATTGTGCTCTCATAGATTCATTGTTATTATTCCATTTTCCTTCCCCAGCCTTACTACCTTCAGTTTGTCCATAATACTTTAACTGTAATCCGAAGCTACCAGATGGTTTGAATGACATTTGTTCTGTTGGAATCATAGATACTTCTTTAGCAAGAACTAATTCTTCAGTTACAACTTCAGATGTTGTTTCAACAATAGGAGCCACAACTACTTCTTTAGCAAGAAGAGAAGATGCTAAAAGAAAAAAACTTAATCCAATTGATCCTTTAAACTTCATTAAATCCCCTCCAAAAATTTTTCAACTAAACTTCAAAATAACTTAAATTTAGTTGTTACTGTAATCATAGCAATGAATTAAAAGTTAAAATATTTAATAAAAAAATTTTTTCAGTTAAATATCAATATAAAAAAATATTGTTGATAATTTTGAATATAAAAAACTATATAAACTAAAGTTTTCTTAATATTTTTATAAAAATAAAATATTTAATAAAAAAACCATAAGACTTTCCTTATGGTTTTTAATAGCATAATTAGTTTCGGTAATCAGCTTTTAATGTGACACTTTCTAAAATATGCCCTTCCATCTCTTTGTATAAATCGTTTAAATAAAATCCATTTGTAAAAGAAATTTCTTTGTCTAAAGCATAAAGAGTTATATTATAAGTGTGCGGTTTATCAGGAGGAGCAGGTCCTCCAAAATGAGAAGCTTCAGATTTAGATAGGCCTCCCATAGATGAAACCCAACTGTTGACACCTTGAATAATATTTTTATCCTCTAAACTAGCATTTTCTTTTAATTCGTTATAGTTTCCTGGAATAATAGCGACCCAATGAATCCAAGAAAAACCTGTAACAGGGATAGCATCTAAATCTTGCATAACAAGAGCAAAAGATTTTGTATTTTTAGGTGAGTTTTTCCATTTTAAAGGCAGTGAAAGAGATGGCATTCCATTTATATTTTGAGAGCCAAATTTACCATACTTTTCTTTAATAAAACCATTTTCAACTCCAGAGCTTTCTAAACTAAATCCAAAAGCAGAGATACTTGTAACAAAAATACTTGTGATAATTTCTTTTTTCATAAAATCTCCTCCTTAAATATTTTGTATTAAGATTGATTTTATGTTAACATTTTTTTGATTATTAATGAATAACTCACTTTTTTGTTAGTATTAAATATTTTTTCCCAAATATTTTATTCCTAGCTCTTGAAATTTTGCAAGAGTGGGAATTAATTCTTTTCCGAATTCGGTTAAAACATATTCAGTGTGCTTAGGAAAAACATCATACTCAATTTTTTCAATAAGACCGTACTCAATCATATCATTTAAGTGTTGTATTAACATTTTTTCATTGCATCCAACTATAACTTTTTTTAAATCGGTTAAACGTTGATTTCCTAATCTCATTCTCCACAAGATAATAGGAATCCATTTTCCTCTTAAAATAAAAAAAACAGCTTCTAAAGGGCAAGTTATCTCTCTCATAAATTTTTTCTCCTATTTTTTTAAAGCATCACTTAAAGCTTTGATAAAGACATCGGATGTATAGCTTGCACCAGAAACATAATCGATATCAGCAGAATTATTAGTTTTAGCTCGTTTGATTAATTCAGGAATCGCTTTTTGTGAAATACTTTTTTTTGTATTATTTTCTAAAACTTGAATATCTTTAATTTTGCCATCTGAATCCTTTTCAACCTTCAATTTTATTTCATAACCGTATCTTTCGTTTTTTCCAATACCAATAGATTCGTTTGCGAAAGAAATAGCAGAAACTAAAAAACTAAATATTAAAATTTTTTTCATAAAGCTCAACTCCTTTTTGATTCTACCATATCACAAATTAAGAAACAATGTAAACTAGTTACTTTTTTGTAACTGTTCGAAATTATTTTTGACAGACTTGAGATATATGGCTATAATGAGGATAATATTAGAGTAATTTAATAAAAAATATTAAGATGCAAGAGGGGAGATTTTATGGAAATAAAAAAAATAGATCACTGTCCTGTTGAATTAACAGCACTAATTCTAGGCAAAAAATGGATTCCTACTATACTTTTTAAATTAAGAGATGGAGAGATGAGATTAGGGGAATTACAAAGAGTTTTGGGATGTAGCAAAAAAATTCTTATTGAACAATTAAATCTTCTTATTTTACATAAAATTGTTGAGAATAGAAAGGTTTATAAAGAAAATAGTGTTGAATCATATTACTATTTAACTGAGTGTGGAAGCGAACTTTTACCAATTTTAGTAGACATGAAAGCTTTCGGTTGTAAATTTGAAGAAAATATAAGTAGAAACTAAATTGTAACTAGGTAACAAAATAGTGACTAGTTGTTTTTAATTTTTTTTTATATTATCCTAAGAGCATAACAAATTTAAATCTTAGGAGGCAAAAAATGGAAAAAATTTTATTAACTTCAAAAACATGTAAGCACTGTATAACAGCAAAGGAAATTTTAAAAGATACCTCTGATTTACTAATTAAAGATATAGAGGAGAATGAAGAGTTAGGAATTAAATATGGAGTAAGAGCAGTTCCAACATTGGTAACAGTTTGTAAAATTGATGGGGTAAAGAGTTACGTTGGAACAGATAAAATTCAGGAATTTGTAAATAAATCAAAAAAAACAGCTTGTGAGTTATAAAAGGGGTGATTGAAATGGAAATTCTTGAAAAAAAATTAGCTGAAAGAAGAGAAGCAACAAAAGAGAGAGTTGCCCCGGAAACATTGACGAAGATGTTAAAGGCAACACAAAACTTAAAAAACGAAGATGTAGAAAAAAGAGCGTTTAATGTTGGGGATAAAATTGAAAATTCGAAATTACTTAATAGCTTAAGTGAAGAGGTTGAGTTGGTAAAAATCTTAGACAATAAACCAAGCATAATAAGTTTTTATAGAGGAACATGGTGTCCTTATTGTAATTTAGAGCTTGCAGCTTATAATAAAATACTTCAAAATAAAAAAGAAGTAAATATGATTGCAATATCTCCAGAAAAACCAGATAGTTCAGTGGATACAGCGAACTTGAATTTTAAAGTATTTTCAGATATTAATAATGAGCTTGCTAAAAAATTAAACTTAGCATTTGATATCACTGAGACAATAGAAGAGGTATATAAAGGATTTGGAATTGACTTAGAGGAATCACAAGGAAATAAGGATAGAATACTGCCAATACCAGCTACATATATAGTTAATTCTTCTAGAGAAATTGTTTATGCATATATAGATGCCGATTATACTAAAAGAGCTGAACCTAAAGAAGTTATAGAAAAATATTTAGAGATTTTTAACTTATAATTTAGGGTTGTTAAAATGATTAAGATTTTAAAACTTATAATAATCAATATTTTTTTTATGACTACTTTGTATGCAGAATCAAAACTTATGTTAGAAAAATACACTGAAGTAATACCTCTTGGTGTAAAGGTCAATATAAAAAATAATGAATCAGAACCAGAGTTTTTAAACTATGTATTTGTAAAAACAATAGATGCTCCAATAAGAAAAGATTCATCAATTAATTCTCAAGAAATTATGAGATTACCATATAATACCAAAATGAAAGTTTTAGAAAAAATAAAAGTTGGAAAAAATGACTGGTATAAAGTTTCCATAAAAACTACGACAGGAGAAAGTGTAATAGGTTATGTTTCTGCTAATTTAGTTTCGATAAGAAAATTTAGATTTGAAAAAATGAATAAAAAAGTTGAAGATTTATCAAACTTCCTTAAAAGTGAAGCAAAATTAGGTAAAGAGTTAGTTTCAACGAATACATATATTCCAAATCCTAAAAATGAAAATATGAATCGATTGAAAGATAAATATGGAGTTTCAGCAGATCAGAATGCTGTGGGAATGTATGGAGATGAAATAATATATATCCCTGATAGATCCTTAATG
The DNA here is from genome assembly GCF_000800875.1 of Cetobacterium sp. ZWU0022. Taxonomy (NCBI): domain Bacteria; kingdom Fusobacteriati; phylum Fusobacteriota; class Fusobacteriia; order Fusobacteriales; family Fusobacteriaceae; genus Cetobacterium; species Cetobacterium sp. ZWU0022. The sequence continues at coordinate 33,060 of NZ_JRJZ01000042.1, read as the reverse complement.
TCGATAGAATCGCTAGAGGGAGACTACGCATATGTGAATGTTTTTTCAATTCCAGAAAAACCATTAAAAGTTCATAAGAGGGTTTTGTCAAGAAATCCCGTGGTTAACTCAAATTTCAAAAAAGTTATAGTTATAGATTTAGAAAATGAAAATCAAGGAATATTTGAAAAAAATAAAAATGAAGAGTGGGAACTAATATCTTATACTTTAAATAAAACTGGATTAGAAAGTACTTTAGGATTTGAAACGCCAAAAGGAAATTTTATAGTTCCGGTAGCTAAATACGAGATGTTTTATACTGATCAGTATGGAAGGTTGGCTGGATTAGCGAAATATGCAATCAGATTTTCTGGTGGAGGATATATTCATGGAACCCCTATCGATTTTGAAGAAAATATAAATAGAGATTTTTTCTTAGAGCAGAAAGATGGTACTTTGGGAACGGTTGAAGGAACTAGAAAATGTATTAGAAATTCTGAGGCACATATTAAATTTTTATTTGACTGGATAACCAACGGAAAAGTAAATAGAAAATCAAATGATCAAAGACCAGATGAAAATGTTATGGTTATAGTTTTTTAAAGAGTAAAAAAAGGAGCTGATTTAGCTCCTTTTTTTATTTTAAAAAATAATCTGGATATTTTTGTACTAGGTTTTCGAAAGAGTTTGTAAAGTTTTTTACATGTAAATCCCTTATAGAAGATATATTATCATCATTTGTACCTTTTAGTAGGTCGATAATTCTTTGATGCTGTTCTAAGATGAATAAAATGTTATTTAGCTCAGGAGTTTCAAGAACTCTAAATCTTTCATAATGTGTGCTCGAAGAAGAAATTATATCCCAAACTTCTGCTTTGTCAATAAAGTTAAAAATAATTTTATGGAACTCTTTATCAAGATCAAATAGATTTAAAAGGTTTTCGGGTTTTTTGCAGATAGAAATAATTGATTTCATTTCCAAAAAATTTTTATCTAAATTTTTAATAAATTCTAATTTATCTTTTTTGGAAGTTTTTGCTAAAAATAATACTTCATTTTCGACAACTTTTCTTATAAATAGTGTACTTTCAACTAATTTTAGATTAATTTTAGATATAAAAGTTCCTTTTTGGGGGATAACATCAATAAGATTTTCCTCTTTTAGTTTAGCTAAGGCTTCTCTGATAGGAGACTTGCTTGCATTAAATAGTTTTTGTAATTCGCTTTCGCTTATTTTTTCTCCTGGTTTTAATGTTAATGACATAATATTATATTTCAAATTCCTATAAATGTTCTGCTTGATACTTTCATTTTTCTCAGGTTCTAGTAATTTCATAAGAAAGATCTCCTTAAATTAAATTTATTATACTTAAAGTATATTCTAAAATTATGATTAGTCAACAAATAAAAAAAATTTGACAAAAGAATCAGTTATGTAGTATATATTAAAATCAAGACGACTAGTCGACTAGAATAAAATGGAGGTAATAAATGGGTGCATTAAGTGGAGTTAGAGTTTTAGATTTAACAAGAGTGTTAGCAGGACCTTATTGTGGAATGCTTTTAGCTGACATGGGAGCTGAAGTAATAAAAATAGAGGTTCCTGGGAAAGGGGATGATAGTAGAAGTTTTGCTCCTTTTGTAAATGGAGAAAGTGCTTATTACATGAATTTAAACAGAAATAAAAAAGGAATAACTTTAAACTTAAAAAGTGAAAAAGGAAAACAAATATTTTTTGATCTTTTAAAAGATGCTGATATTTTGTTAGAGAATTTTAGACCTGGAACAATGGAAAAGTTAGGATTAGGGTATGAAACTTTAAAAAAAATAAACCCTGGAATTGTATATGGATGTGTTTCTGGCTTTGGTCATACAGGACCTTATAAAAATAGAGCTGGATATGACATCATAGGGCAAGCTGTTGGAGGATTGATGAGTACTACAGGATGGCCAGGGGGAGAACCAACAAGAACAGGAACAGCTATGGCAGATGTTTTAGCAGGATTAAGTGTTACTATTGGAGTTTTAGGTGCACTTAATCATAAAAATAAGACAGGAATAGGACAAAAAGTCGATGTCGCTTTAGTGGATTCGGTTATATCATCTATGGAAATAATTACACAAATATACTTAGTTGGCGGAAAAATACCAGAAAAAATAGGAAATAGATATGAATCTGTATATCCTTATGACTCATTTAAAGCGAAAGATGGTAGTTTAGTAATCGGCTGTGGAAACGATAAACTTTTTGGATTGTTAACTGAAATAATGAAAAGAGAAGATCTGAAAACAGATGAAAGATTTGTAATAAATTCTAAAAGAGTTGAAAATCATGCTCAGTTGAAGCCTATAATTGAAAATTGGTTAAAAGATAAAGAGATTGATGAAACGGTTGAAAAGTTATTGGCAAAAGGAATCCCTGCGGCACCGATAAATACGATAGATAAAGTTGTAGCAGATCCGCACGTATTATCAAGAGAGATGTTTGTTGAAGTTGAACACCCGATAGCTGGAAAAATGAAGCTAACTGGAAATCATTTAAAGTTTAGTGAAACACCAGCTGTAATAAAGACGCCTGCTCCACTTCTTGGTGAACATTTAGATGAAGTATTAAAAAATATTTTGAAATTAGATGAGGAGACAATTTTAAAACTGAAAGAAGAAAAAGTTTTCTAAGAAGAGGGGAAAAAAATGATTTTATCCATAGTTGCATTTTTGATGTTAGTAGTAATGACTATTTGCCTATTAAAAAATAAAACTTCTCCAATTGTAGCGTTTATAATATTTCCTTTTATAGCTGTTTTAGGAGTAGTTTTGTTTACAGATACTTTTGTCTCTTTAGGAAGCAAGAGCTATCAAGTGGTTGAAGTTGTCAATTGGGCAACAAACGGTGTTAAATTGACAATGAATAACGCTATTTTATTTATGTTTTCTATAATTTATTTTGGAATTATGAATGAGAAAGGATTGTTCGATCCAATAATAAGTTTTTTAGTTAAATATTCAGGAAAAAATAAAATTTTGATTTATATCTCAACAGCATTGATTGCTCTTGTGGGTCAATTAGATGGAGCTACAGCAACAACATATTTAGTAACTATTCCAGTTATGTTACCTATTTATAAAAAATTTAAAATGAATATTTTATCGATGTTGACAATAATTGGAGGAATAACAGGAGTTTGGAATATGATTCCTTGGGGTGGAACGGTTATAAGAACCTCTGTAGTTTTACAAAGCTTTGGAGTGGAGGTAACCCCTCAAGAGTTGTGGAAAGAGGTTTTACCACTTCAAATAGTTGGAAGTCTTGTGGTAATTATATTTGCGATATATTTTGGTAATAAAGAAAAAAGAATAGAGAGTTTAAAAACTGTTGCAGATGAGGAAAGTCAAGGGTCAAGTAATATTTACAAAATCAATTGGTTATCTTGGGGTAAAAATTTTTGTCTAACAGTAATTACGATATTGTTAATGATTAGATTTTCAAAAATACCTAGCTATTTTATATTTTTAATTGCTACCGGTATGGCTTTATTGTTGAATTTTAGCGATGGAAAGGATCAAGTTAGAGTCATAGAAAAAAATGCAGCTGTAGCATTTAACACAGCGGGGACATTTTTAGCAGCAGGAGTATTTTTAGGAATATTTAAAGAAAGTGGAATGACTAAATCGTTAGCAGATATTTTGATATATATATTTCCGACAATTCTCTTACCTCAAATAGGTAGAGTTTTGGGAAGTTTAGGAAGTGCGATTGGAATCGCTTTCAGTTCAGATTTATATTATTATTCGTTTGTTCCGGTTGTAATAGAATCAGTTGGAAACTTCAGAATTAGTCCAAAGAATATAGCGTTAGCCATGTTGATAGGACAAAACGTTGGAACAGTAATAAATCCATGCGTACCAACAACTTTTTTAGCGATTGGTTTAGCTGGAGTAGAGTTGAAAGATCATATAAAATTCAGCTTAAAATATCTACTTATAATATCTTTTGTGATGGTATTATTCGGAATTTTTTTAGGAATACTTTAAGTTTTTTATTTAGGGAGAGTGACAATGAATTACAGAAATGAAGTAGAGATAATAGAGATAGGTCCGAGAGATGGATTTCAAAATGTAACAGAATTTATAGCAACAAATAAAAAGAAAGAGATAATTGAAAAATTAATAGATGCAGGAATGAGAAGAATGCAGCTAACATCTTTTGTTTCTCCAAAACATATACCACAAATGCAAGATGCTGAAGAGATTGTTAAATACTTTTTAGAGAAATATAAAGATATTAGATTTTTTGCGTTGGTTCCTAATTATAGAGGAGCAAAGAGAGCTTTTGATATAGGCTTGAGAGAAATAACTTATGTAATTTCTGTTTCGGAGGGACATAATAAAGCCAATGTAAATAGAAGTGTGGATGAATCTTTTGAAGAGTTAAAACAAATTATTGAAGAGTTTCCAGAGATGTATGTAAATTTAGACGCAGCTACAGTATTTGGATGTCCATTTGATGGAGAGGTTACTTATGAGCAACTTGAAAAATATGTAGAAAAAGCTGTAAAAATAGGAATAACAACAATAAATTTATGTGACACAATTGGAGTTGCAAATCCGACTCAAGTGAAAAATGTTGTAGAAAATTTATTAGAGAAGTTTCCAAATATAGAGTTTCATATACATATTCACGATACAAGAAATATGGGGATGCTGAACTCTTATGTTGCAATAGAAAGTGGAATTAAGCACATTCAAGCTTCGATAGGAGGGATGGGTGGATGTCCGTTTGCCCCAGGAGCATCTGGAAATTTATCAACAGAAGATTTTGTTTATATGCTAGACAAAGTGAATATAGATACAGGAATTGATTTTAAAAAATTACTTAAAGTTGCCAAAGAGTGTAAAAAGACAATTCCAGGAGTTTACAGTGGTCATCACATAAATATAGATGAGGATTTAATATGTGTTTTTTAAAAGGAGTTAATATATGAAAATAGTTGTTTTAGATGGGTATACACTGAATCCTGGTGACTTATGTTGGGATGAATTGAAAACTTTGGGAGAGGTTGTTATTTATGACAGAACTTCTCCTGAGGAAGTTTTAGAAAGAATAGGGGACAGTAAAATTATATTTACAAATAAAACTAGAATAGATAAATCTGTTATAGATTCTTGTAAAAATTTAAAATATATAGGTGTTTTAGCAGCTGGATATAACATTGTTGATGTAGAGTATGCAAGAGAAAAAGGAATTGTGGTAACAAATACACCTGGGTATAGTAGAAAGGCTGTTGTTCAATTTGTATTTGCATTAATATTAGAGATAGCTCATCATGTTTGGGATCATAGTTTGAAGGTAAAATCTGGGGAATGGCAAAAAAGAAAAGATTTTTGTTTTTGGGACTATCCTTTAATCGAATTAGAGGGAAAAACTTTAGGGATTGTTGGAGCTGGGAATATAGGGAAAGAAAATATTCCTATAGCTAAGGCTTTTGGAATGAATGTTTTAGTTTATGACCGATATTCAAATAAAGATTCAGAAAAATATCGAGTAGAGTTAGATGAATTACTAAAGAGATCGGATATAATAACATTTCATTGTCCATTAACAATTCAAACTAAAGAACTTATACGTGAGGAAAATATCTTGAAGATGAAGAATGGAGTTATTTTAATTAATACTTCAAGAGGAGAGTTAGCTAAAGAAAGTGATGTGTATAAGTATTTAGAAAATGGGAAAATAGGATATTATGCTGCAGATGTTGCTTCAACAGAACCTATTTTAGATGAGAATATTCTTTTGAAAGCTAAAAACTGCATAATAACACCTCACATAGCTTGGGCACCAAAAGAATCAAGAGAAAGATTGTTAAAAATAGCAATAAATAACTTAAAACTTTATTTTTCTGGGGAGAGTGTAAATAAAGTAAATTAATAAAAATAAAAAAAAGGGGAAATAGATATGAAAATAAAAAATTTAGATCATTTGGTTATAACGACAAATCATTTAGAAAAATGTTTATATTTTTATGTAGATATATTAGGAATGGAGTTGGATAATCGAAACGACAGATATGCAGTTAAATTCGGAAATCAAAAAATAAATATTCATAGAGAGAAAGCAGAGTTTTTACCAGCAGCAAAAAATGTAACTTTTGGAAGTGCAGATATCTGTTTAATTGCAGAGGGAAATATTCATGATATCTATAAAGAACTGGAAGAAAAAAATGTTCCAATTGAATTAGGGATAGTTTCAAGAACAGGAGCTATGGGAAAAATCGAAAGTATCTATTTAAGAGATGCTGACGAAAATTTAGTTGAAATAAGTACTTATACAGGGGAGGAGTAAAATATGAATCCTGGTTTTATAGCTCTTATAACCCTATTTTTAGTTATAGCTTTAGGATTTTTGAAAAAAATAAATGTCGGAATATTAGCAATAACAGGAGCTGGAATTCTTTCATATTTGAACTCTAACTTTGAGCCTAGAAACATAGGAAGAGGATTCAGTGGTTCTTTATTTTTAACACTATTGGGAATCTCTTTTTTATTTTGTATTGTTCAAAATAATGGAGTTTTGGAAAAAATAGTTAAATCTTTTGTAATAAGAATAGGAAAAAAAATCTTTTTAATACCAATAATCATATATTTGGTTGGATTGCTTGTAGCAGCAGTAGGACCAGGATGTATTCCAGCAGTTATTCTTGTTTTAGCTATATCAGTTCCACTTTCTCACAAAAGTGGATACAATCCTGTGATGTTGATGTTGATTGGTTCTGCAGCAACATATGCAGGAAGATTCACAAGTATAACTCCTGAAGGAATTTTAGTAAGTAAACTTTTAAATGATCAAGGTATAACAGATATAATTAAACCTCTTTTTATAAATGCAACAATAGTAACAGTGTTGTTATCAATTATATTTTTCTTTGCATATAAAGGACATCAGGTAAAAGCAATAGAAGATGTAAATTCAACTCAAGAAGGTGAAAATCTTGAATTTGATAAAAATGATAAGTTATGTTTATTAGGGATAGCTATTTTGATTATATTTATAACAATTTTTAAAATGGATGTAGGAATAAGTGGCTTTATAATAGGCGTATTTTTGATTCTAATGAAAGTGGATACAGAGAAGAATGTTTTAAGAATTATTCCATGGAATACTATAGTTATGGTAACAGGGGTAGGAGTATTGATGAGTTTTGTAATATCTTCTGGAGGAATAAAACTTTTAACAGAATATTTATCAGCTATTATGGGGAATAGAACTGCGGGAATGATTTCTGGAATAATGGCAGGAAGTATGAGTTGGTTTTCATCAACATTAGGGGTTGTTTTACCTACGTTATTACCAACAGTAGGCGGAATAATTGAAAACTTAGGAAACAGTATTCCAGCAGCCGATATAGTGACATCCATTGCAGTTACATCATCTTTTGCCGGATTTTCACCTATGAGTACAATTGGGGCTCTTATAATATCGGCACTGTCAAGTGACGCTATTTTTTCAAAACTAGACTCCAAAAAAATTTTTATAGAACTTTTAGGATGGAGTGTATTTTGTGTAGCGTTCGTTCCAATAATGTCTTTGTTGGGATTGTTTAGATTTATTTAATAAAGGAGAATCTTATGAAAGTATTAGTGGCAATTGACTCGTTTAAAGGAAGTTTAAGTTCTTTAGAACTTGGAGAAGCGATAGAAGAAGGAATAAAGAAGGTTTATATAGATGCAGAAGTGACAAAGATACCTATAGCAGATGGTGGAGAGGGAACAGTGGTCTCTTTAGTAGAAGGAACTAATGGTGAATTTGTATCATTGAAAGTCAATAATCCACTTATGGAAAAGATTGAGGCTAGATATGGAATAATGGGGGATAAAAAAACTGCAGTTATAGAGATGGCGGAAGCTTCAGGATTGACATTGGTTCCAATTCAAAAAAGAAATCCTATGAAAACTACGACTTATGGAACAGGAGAGTTAATAAAAAATGCAATAGAAAAAGGATGTAGAGAGTTCATAATTGGAATAGGAGGAAGTGCAACAAATGATGCAGGACTAGGAATGTTACAAGCTTTAGGATATAAATTTTTAGATAAAGATAAAGTAGAGTTAGGATTTGGAGGAGAAATTTTATCTAAAGTTAAATATATTGATTCGTCAGAGGCAATTTCAGAATTAAAAAAATGTAAATTTTTAATAGCTTGTGATGTAGATAATACTTTTTATGGTGAGAATGGAGCTGCTGAAATTTATTCGAGACAAAAAGGTGCAACAGAAGAGATGGTAAAAAAACTAGATAAAGGATTAAAACATTTAGCAGAAGTTATAAAAAAAGAGATCAAGATAGATATATCAAATTTATCTGGAGCAGGTGCTGCAGGAGGTTTAGGAGGAGGTTTAGTAGCTTTTTTAAATGGAAAGCTATCTCCGGGTATAGAGATTGTGTTGGAAAAAGTTGGAATAGAAAACAAAATACAAGATGTGGATTTTGTTATAACTGGAGAGGGAAGATTAGATAATCAAACTGCTATGGGAAAAGCTCCAATAGGAGTTGCAAAGATAGCTAAAAAATTTGATGTTCCAGTCATTGCAATTGCAGGAGGAGTTACAGAAGATGCTTGGAAAACACATGAAAAAGGAATAGATAGCTTTTTTTCAGTGATAAATTACCCTATTACATTGAAGGAGGCTATGAGAAAAGAAAACGCTCACAAATTTGTCAAATCAAATATAGAAGAGATATTTAGACTTATAAAAGTTTGTGAGAAGAAAAATTTTTATAAAAATATATTAAAAAATAAAACTAAAAAGTTTTCAACAAAAGAGTTGTTTGACTTGATAATCTTTACTCTAGAGGATAAAAAAAATTAAGGAGGAAGAAATTGGGAAAAAATTATGTAGAACAACTATTTGATAGATTACACGAGATTCCTGAAAGAGGTTTTGAAGAATTTGAAACATCTAAAATATTAATTTCAGAATTGGAAAAATATGACTTCAAAATACATAAGAAAGTAGGAGGAACAGGAATAGTTGCTATTTATGATAGTGGTAAACCAGGGCCAATACTAGCTTTGAGAGCAGATATGGATGCATTAGAGTTTATAGTTGATGGAAGGGTTGTTAATATACATGCGTGTGGCCACGATGCTAACTGTGCAATGGTTATGGCAGCTGCAAAATATTGTAAAGAAAAAGGTATAAAAAAAGGTATTTTAAAAATTATATTTCAACCAGCAGAAGAATTAACGGGTGGAGCTTTAGCTATGTTAAAAGATCCAAGATTAGGAAAGATTGATGAGTTAATTGGAATTCATTTGAGACCAATCGAAGATATGAAACTTGGAGAAGCTTCAGAAGCTGTTTATCACTCTGCAACAGTTCAACTTAGATATAAAATTAAAGGACTTTCTGCTCATGGAGCAAGACCACATTTAGGAGTTAGTGCTTTAGAGGCGGCTGTATTAGCCACAAATGCTGTTAATTCAATAAAGATAAATCCAGCAGTAAATCATTCTATTAAAGTTACAAATATCTCTGTTGAAGGTAGAACATATAATAAAATTCCTTCAGAAGCATTATTGGCTTTAGATATAAGATCTGAATCAAATGAAGTTATGTCGATAATGAAGGAAAAAGTAAAAGTTGCGGTTGATATGGCAACGAAATCTATCGGAGCTACAGCAGAAGAGGTATATTTCGGAGAAGTGATTGCTGCTACTTATGATGAGGAGATGGTTCAAACTTGTAAAATAGCTATAGAAAAAGTATTGGGAAAAAGTTATGGGCGAATGGTTAATTATGGAGGTGAAGATTTCCATTATTTCACAAGAGATTTGAAGTGTAAGAGTTCCTATTTAGGTATTGGAGCAGAAGCAGTGCCAGGATTACACCATGAAAAAATGACATTTAAAAAAGAAGCTTTAACAATTGGTGAAAAAATATTGATTGAAATAGTTTCTGAACGTCTTGGGGTTGTTTAAAATGGAGATTTCAGAAAAAAGTAGTTTTAATAAAAGATTTATAAATAGATTTTTAAATGTTGTAGAGTTGATAGGTAATAAATTACCTCATCCAGTGGTACTCTTTTTAATTTTATCAATTGTGATTATTATTATCTCTGAAATTGCATTAAGGTCAAATTTAAATGTAACATATATAGGATTCAATAGAGTGACGAGCAATATTGAAGAGATGAACGTAAGGGTTAGAAGTCTTTTGAGTTCTTCTGGAGTTTTGTTTTTATTTTCTAATTTTACGAATAATTATATAAATTATGCACCGTTGGGATTGATGTTAGTAACTATAGCAGGAGTTGGATTAACGGAAAAAACAGGGCTTTTAGTAGTAATCTTAAAAAAAATTTTAATAAAAACAAATCCAAGATATATAACTTTTGTTTTAATTTTTTTAGGAGTAATGTCTAACGTTGCTGCAGATGCGATAGGATATCTGATTTTAATTCCACTTGGAGCTAAAATTTTTAAGGCTTTGAACAGGCATCCGTTAGCAGGTTTTGCAGCTACATTTTATGGAGTATCAGCAGGCTTTGCAGCAAATTTATTGATAGGTCCAGGAGATGCTATTGTTTCAGGAATAAGTACTGAAGCAGCTAAAATTTTTATTCCAAACTATACGGTTTTGCCTACTTCTAATTGGTATTTTATGATAATCTCCACTTTTTTACTTTCAGTAATCGGGGTATTTATAACTGAAAAAATGATAGAACCTAGGCTTGGTAGATATGATAGGTTAAACTCTGAAGAAAGTGAAGAGGAGAATGATATTAACTTAGAGAGTTCGCTATCAAGTGAAGAGGAGAAAGGATTAAAATTTTCTGTGATAACAATCATCGTATATATATTAGTGATGTTAATGATGCTGGTACCTGAAAATGGGGTTTTAAGAGATAACGGAAATATAAATACATTTCTTTCGAGAGGATTAATGCCAGCTATTATGTTGTTTTTTATGCTCCCAGGAACAGTTTATGGAATTGTAACTAAACAGATAACAGATTCATCATCTTTTTCTAAAATGATAATTCAATCTTTAAGTGAAGTGGGAGGATTTTTAGCATTTGCATTATTTGCATCACAATTTATAGTTTATTTTAACTATACTAATTTAGGAATTATCGCAGCTGTTAAAGGTGCAGAATTATTAAAAGAGTTTAATTTAGTTGGACTGCCATTAATTGTACTATTTTTATTGTTAACTTGTATTTTAAATCTATTTATGGGATCGGCATCTGCAAAGTGGTCAATAATGGCACCCGTATTTGTTCCAATGTTTTATAACTTAGGATTGACTCCTGAGTTTACTCAGTTGATTTTTAGAGTTGGAGACTCAAGCACAAATATAATATCTCCATTAATGACTTATTTTGCAATAATTCTTGTGTTTTTACAAAAGTATGATAAAAAAGCTGGAATAGGAAGCATAATATCTTTAATGCTTCCCTATACAGTAGTTACAATTTTGAGTTGGGGCTTATTATTAATAGGATGGTATTATTTGAATATACCTATAGGACCAAATTCGCTTGTAAGATTGTAGTAAATATCTAGGGAGCGTGTATAGAATGTTGAAGAAAAAATTGTGTTTAATAGGACTTTTGGTATTGTCGTTGACACCTTTTGGGAAAGGAGAATTAGAAGACGGAACTATTTACTCGGATGTTTTGAAGAGAAATATTTCGTATAAAGCATACATTCCTAAAGGTTATGAAAAAGGAAGAGATTTTCCAATTTTATTTCTTTTTCATGGTTTGAATGGTGATCAGAATAGTTGGTTAGGAGAAAAAAATGGAGATATAGTAAAAATTTTAGATAAACTTATAAATACAAAAAAAATAAAACCGATGGTTGTAGTGATGCCTGCTGCTGGAAACTCATGGTATGTAGATGGAAAAGAATCAATAAAAACAGCTTTTAAAAGAGATTTTTTTCCTGAAATAGATAAGCAATATAAAGTTTCGACAGATAGAATGGATAGAGGATTAGGTGGAGTATCTATGGGAGGTGCTGGAGTGATGACATTTTTCTTAGATGACCCTGAAAAATTTGGAAATCTTTTGTTAATGAGTCCTGCACTTTTTGAAGAACTTGCACCAAGACACACAGCAGTATCACCTGTAACTCAGGAAGATATAAAAAGAGAATACTATAAAAATCATTGGAAAAATTACGAGGAGAAAGAATTGAAAACTAATGTATTTTTAATAGTTGGAGATAAGGATAACTTAGAAGATAAATATGGTGAGAAAATATATCAAAAAAATGTTCTTGAACTTTTTGAAGCTTTTAGAGCAAAAAATGATGTTCCAAATTTAAGAATAGTTGATGGGGAGCATGAATGGAGCGTTTGGAGACAAGGATTAGAAGAGGGGATAGAGGTAACTTTTGGAAAAAAATTAGATAAATAAAGGAGAGGTGTCAGTGGGGATTCAAATTGGAGCATTATTTTTTTTGATATTTACTATAACTTTAGGTTTTTTAAAAAAAATGAATATAGGGGTTTTAGCGTTAGGAACATCATTGGTTTTGGGTTATATAGGAAATGTTCCAACTAGAGATATAATTAGAGGATTTAATTCATCTTTATTTTTGATGTTAGCTGGTGTGAGTATGTTGTTTGGAATAGCACAGCATAATGGAACATTAAAATTGATAGTTGTAAAAATGATTCAAATTTCTGGAAAAAGAGCGTATTTAATGCCTCTTATGATGTATGTGGTTATGTATCTTATAACTTTTTTAGGTGCAGGGACAATAGCGGGATTTGCCTTGTCGGCACTTTTTGGAATACCATTAGCAAAAGAGTTGGATTCAGATCCATTTTTGCTTACAACAATGGGACAGTTGGGATCCATTGGTGGCGGAATTGCCCCTTGGGCTCCAACAGGAATAATAGGATTAGAATTAGCTAGGAATGCTGGTATTACAGGAAATTTATCAACAACAATGATGATAAATACATTTTTAGCAACAGCATTTGCAAGCATAATATCATATATATTTTTAAAAGGATATAAATTAAAATCATCAACTAAAGAAACAGAAAAATCGAAGTTTAATAGAGATCAATTGATTACACTTTTAGCAATTTTAATAATGGTTATAGGTGTTGCAGGATTTAATATGAATATAGGTTTTTTATCCTTTTTTATAAGTGTAATTTTGATTTTTTTAAAGGTTGGAACTGAAAAAGAAGCACTTTCTTCAATACCATGGAATACACTGCTTTTGATATCAGGAATGGGAATTTTGATGAACCTGGTTGTTCTTTTAGGAGGAATAAAATTATTAGCAGATACATTAGCATTATTGATGACTCCAAAAACTTCGGCTTCAATTTTAGCTTTAACCTCAGGTGTAATGAGTTTGTTTAGTTCAACATCAGGGGTTGTTATGCCTACGATGATTCCAACAATTCCAGTGATACAAGAAACTTTAAATCTTCAAAACATAATTCCAGGAGCGCTACTTTTATCAGCTGTTATAAACGGATCATCGCCATCGGGATTAAGTCCTGTTTCAACAGGAGGAGCTTTTGTTATGGCATCTTACTCAGAGTTTTATGAAGTGAAAGGTGACGATTTTGCACAAAAATTTAAAAAACTTTTTATAATTTCTATGATGAATATGTTGATAGTAGTTCTATTTATTTTAATTGGAGGTTTTAATTTAACAATTTATAGTTAACAGGAGGATAATTGAGGATGACATTAACAGAAAAAATTTTGGCAAGAGCTGCTGGAGTTGAAAAAATAAAAGCAGGAGACATTGTTTGGGTAGATGTAGATCAAGCTATGATGGATGATATTTTAGGACCAAGAATAGAAATAGCTGAAAAAATGAAAGCGTTAAAGTTAAAAATTTGGAATCCTGAAAAAGTGACGATTATTTCAGATCATTATACTCCACCTGCAAATGCTCATCAGGCAAGTATTGTAAAATTCACAAGAGATTGGGCAAAAGAGTATGGAGTAAAAAACTATTACGAATTTGCAGGACCATGCCACCAAGTTATGGTTGAAAAAATGAGAGTTTTACCTGGGGAAGTTATTTTAGGAACTGATAGTCATACTTGTACCTATGGAGCTTTATCAGCATTTTCAACAGGGATTGGTTCGACTGAGATGCTTGGAGTTTTAGCTACAGGAAAAATATGGTTGAAAGTGCCTGAAACAATAAAAATTGAATTTAAAGGAAAAATTCCTAAAGGAGTAATGGCTAAAGATTTAATACTATCAGCTATAGGAAAAATAGGTCATGCGGGTGCAACTTATAAAGCAATGGAGTTTTCAGGAGAAGCAATAGAAAGCTTAATCATGGATGAGAGATTATGTATTACGAATATGGCTGTTGAAGCAGGAGCAAAAAATGGGATTATAAAATATGATGAGATTACAAAAAAATATTTAGAGTCATTGAATATAGATATAAAAAATAAGGATGTAGAATTCTTATCTGAAGATGGTGATGGAAAATATTTAGAAAAAATTGTAATTGATGTAGAAAAGTTAGAACCCCTATGCTCTTGCCCTCATGAAGTTGATAATGTTATAAAGGCAAAAGAATTAAAGAATATTAAAATTGATCAAGCTTATATAGGATCATGTACAGGTGGAAGATATAACGACTTGAAAATAGCGGCAGACTTCATAAAAGGGAAAAAGATAGCAGAGGGAACTAGATTGCTAATATCTCCAGCTTCAAAAGAGATATGGGATAGATGTGCAAAAGATGGAATTTTACAAATTTTATCAGATGCTGGAGCAACTGTATTAGCTTCGAGCTGTGGAGCTTGTTTAGGAATACATTCAGGAGCACTTGGAGAGGGAGAAACTTGTATATCTTCAACTAATAGAAACTTTATAGGAAGAATGGGAAGTAAAAAAAGTTCGGTATATTTAGCTTCACCACTTACAGTAATTGCCTCAGCGATTAAAGGAGAGATTGTTGATCCTAGATTTTTATCAAATGAGGAGGGTGTATAGTAATGAAGATAAATGGGAGAAGCTTAAAATATGGAGATAATATAAATACAGATATTATTTCGCCACCGGCTTATATGGAGTTACCTATAAAAGAGGCAGCTAAATATACAATGAGTCCGATTGATACAGAGTTTTCAACAATTTGTGAACCAGGGGATATTTTTGTAGCTGAAAATAATTTAGGGTCGGGTTCAAGTAGAGAAACAGCACCTTTAATGCTAAAAGAATTAGGGATAAAAGTAGTAATTGCAAAATCTTTTGCTAGAATCTTTTATAGAAATTGTATAAATTTAGGAATTTTAGCAATTCAATGTGAAGAAACAGAGAAAATTGAGATGTTTGATAATTTAGAAATAGATTATATCAATGGAATAATTTTTAACAAGAATAAAAATGAGAGATATCGTTGTGAAAAAATACCTCAACACATAATGGAGTTTGTTGAAATGGATGGTTTGATAAATTATTTAAAGAAAAACTTGAAATAAAACTGGAGGGATAAGATTTGAAAGATGGAAAAAATCAAATTGTAGGCTATATAGCATTAATTTTTATAATTGTTTTCTTTTCGGGATTATTTTCTTCAGAAGATGGAATTTTGAAAGTTTTCGATTTTTCCACTTTAAGTGGAAGCTTTGGAACGATGAGTAGAAGTACAGCAACATTTCAAGGAATAGCAGGGGATGGAGCTAAACATGGATTTTTGTTTGCGTTGAGCCTAGTTCCAGCAGTTATGTTTGCCTTAGGTGTGGTAAATGTAGTTGAAGCATATGGTGGATTAAAGGCTGGTGAAAAATTGTTGACACCAATTTTGAAAC
Source organism: Cetobacterium sp. ZWU0022 (assembly GCF_000800875.1). NCBI lineage: Bacteria > Fusobacteriati > Fusobacteriota > Fusobacteriia > Fusobacteriales > Fusobacteriaceae > Cetobacterium > Cetobacterium sp. ZWU0022. The sequence continues at coordinate 17,265 of NZ_JRJZ01000042.1, read as the reverse complement.
CTATACTTGGAATTTCAGGAATATTTTCAGTAGTGCTAATAACAAGTCTTCAAAGTATGGATGCAACGGCAGGATTAATTAATACTTTAGAAGAGAAAAAATTAATTACTCCAAAAGAAAAATATATAGCAGCAGCATTTGCATTTTCAGCTGGAGGAACTATAGTAAATTATTTTGCAGTTATGTCGGGGTTATTTGATTATATAAATGTTTCAATTGGCTTTCCATTAGTAATAATTTTTGGATTGAAATTTTTTGGAGCAAACCTTATGAGAGCGTATGTAACCTTTGTAAAGAAATCTATATGATATAGAAGGGGATGCAGATGAAAAAAAATATTTTTGATTATTTTATTGAAGGGTGCAGAAAAGGTTTTGATATAGGTATTAATAGTATAATTCCAAATGTTATGATGGCATTCATAATAATAAAAATACTTCAAGTAACTAATTTGTTAGAGCATATTGGAAAAGTTTTTGGACCTATTATGGGAATTTTTGGATTACCAGGAGAAACCATTACAGTTTTATTAAGCGCATGGCTATCTATGGCTGGTGGTGTTGGAGTGTTAATTGGACTATTTGATTTAGGTATTGTAGGACAAAAAGAGATAACCATAATTTTTCCTGCTATTGCATTGATGGGAGCTCAAATTCAATACATGGGGCGTCTACTTGGACCAATCGGAATAAGAGCAAATGACTATTTAATATTTTTTGGGATTTCAATTTTCAATGCTTCACTGGCTATGTTAATAATGAAAGTTTTATTGTGAAAAATCTTAAAAGGAGGTCAAAGTGAGAGAGACGATTTATTATGGTGGAGAAATAATTGTTTTTAATGAAGAGAGATATGTAGAAGCTGTGTATGTAAAAAATGGTTTGATTGAAGAGTTAGGAAAAACAGGAGAATTATTAAAGAAGTATCACAAAGCAGCATTATTTGATCTAGAAGGAAAAACATTAATTCCAGGTTTTTTTGATGCACATAGTCACTACTTTCAAGTTGGTTTAAGAGAGGGCACAGAAATAAATTTGAATAGTTATCCTATCGGAAAAATAAAAAAGTTTGAAGAAATTTTATTAAAAATAAAGCAAAAAGCTCAAAAAACTGAAAAAGGTGAATTGATAAAAGGATTCGGATTTGACGACTCTAATCTAGAAGATGGAAGATTTTTAACAAGAAAAGATTTAGATGAAATATCAGATGTTCATCCAATAATTATTAGACATATATCAGGGCATATACATTTTTTAAATACAATGGGATTGAGAATGCTTCAAATAGATGATTTTGCTGAAAACCCTGCAGATGGTATTTTTGTTAAAAATGTTGATGGGAAAGTAAATGGTGTAATAGAAGAAGCTTTAGATTTATTGAATATATATTTAGCTAAAGTAACAAATGAAGATGAAAAAGTAGCAATTGAAACAGCAAATAAGATATATTCAAAAGCTGGAATAACAACTGCGAGTACTGGAGCGACAAGAACACTTAAGGAGATTGATTTACTAAAGTGGGGACAAGAAAATAAAGTTATAAAATCCAGAATTATTTTGAATAGAAATATAGCTTTAATTGACAAATTAGATGACTTTAAATTTGATGATATGCTGATGAAAGGAACTGGAAAAACTTATCAAGATGGTTCAATTCAAGGATATACTGGTTATTTGACAAAACCATATTTTAAAGTACCAAAAGATAAAGATGAAACTTACAGAGGATATCCGATGTGGCCTAAAGATGAATTAATAAAAACTGTCAAAGCATTTCATGATAGAGGAGAACAAGTATATATCCATGGAAATGGAGATGCAGCAATAGATGATATTTTAGATGCTTTTGAAGAGTGTCAAACTAAGAATCCTGTTTCAGATGCTAGACATGTGGTCATTCACTCTCAAATGGCTAGGGAAGATCAGTTAGATAGAATGAAAAAATTAGGAGTTATTCCATCTTTTTATATATTACATACCTATTATTGGGGAGATAGACATGTAAATATTTTCATGGGACCAGATAGAGCTATGAGAATGAGTCCTTGTAAAAGTGCTCTTGATAGGGGAATTATATTTACACTTCATTCAGATTCACCTGTAGTTCCAATGGAACCATTGAAAATAATCTGGTCAGCAGTAAATAGATTGTCAACTACCGGAAGAGTGATTGGAGAAAAGCAAAAGATATCTGTTGAAGATGCATTGAAAGCATCAACTCTAAATTCAGCATATCAGTATAAACTAGAAAATGTTTTAGGCTCAATAGAGAAAGGTAAATTCGCAGATTTTGTTGTATTGTCTGAAAATATTTATAAATGTGATCCATTGAAAATTAAAGATATCGAGATTTTAAAAACTATTGTTAATGATGAAGTAATATATTCAAAAGATTAAAAAGGAGGAAATAAATGAAGTGTTGTTATTTTGAAAAAGAATCACTTGAAATAAAGTGTTCTATTGTTAGAGGTGGAACGAGTAAAGGGATTTTTATAATGGAAAACGAATTGCCAAAAGATCAAAAGTTAAGAGATAAAATTATTTTATCAATTTTTGGAAGTCCAGATGTGAGACAAATAGATGGCCTTGGCGGTGCAGATACATTAACAAGTAAATTAGCTATAATAGGACCATCAACAAGAAAAGATGCGGATATAGATTATACTTTTGGACAGGTTAGTTTTGTAGATAGTTTTGTGGATTATGGTGGAAATTGTGGAAATATATCTTCTGGAGTAGGAGTTTATGCTGTTAATAATGGATTGGTAGAAGCGATTGAACCGATAACTAAAGTAAAAGTTCATTTAACAAATACAAAAAGAATATTAGAGGTTGAAGTACCAGTTAAAAACGGAAAAGCAATAGTTAATGGAGATTTTAAAATTGATGGAGTTCCAGGTACAGGAGCAAAGATAACTCTTGATTGGTCAGATGTTGTAGGTGGGATAACAGGGAAATTACTTCCAACAGGTAATGCAAAAGATATTATTAGTATTGGAAATGAGAGTTTTGAAGTATCTGTGGTTGACGCTGGAAATATAGTTATATTTATAGAAGCAGAAAAACTTGGATTAATAGGTACAGAAACAGCATCAGAGATAGATAACAATAAAGAATTGATGAATAAAATAGAGAGAATAAGAGGAGAGATTTGCTTTAAATTAGGCTTAGTTGACTCGTGGGAAAAAGCAGCAAAAGAAACACCGTATCAACCATTTTTTGCAATGGTGAGTAGATCACAAAATTATAAAGCTTTTAATGGAATTGAAGTTTCAAAAGAGGATGTAGATATAGTTTCTAGATTAGTATTTATGCTAAAGATGCATAAAACATATCCTGTAACTGGCACTGTAGGAACGGGAGCAATAGCAAGAGTAAAGGGAAGTATAGTTTATAACTTACTTTCACAAAGAGGAAAGGAAAATGATAAAATAGAGATAGGTCATCCAGGAGGAGTTATTCCTGTGGAATCAACAGCGGAGTATATAGATAATGAATGTAAGATTACAAGACTTGGAGTGTATAGAACTGCTAGAATTATTTTGGATGGACGAGTTTTTGTAAATTTAGAAAGTATAAAATAATGTTGTTAGTTTTGAAGGAGGAATCGTGGATTTTTTAGCAAGAAGATCGATTAGAAAGTATATTTCAAAAGACATAGAAAATGAAAAACTGAATGAAATTTTAAAGGCTGGATTATCTTCTCCAACAGGTAAAAATATAAAACCATTTGAATTGATTGTGGTGAAAAATAAAGAAAAATTAAAAAAAATGGCAAAGGCAAAAGATAGTGGTAGTGGATCGATGCTAGAAGGAGCAAATTTAGGAATAGTTGTTTTAGGAGATCCAGAGAAATCAAATCTATGGAATGAAGATTGTTCTATTGTATCTTTTTCAATTTTACTAAAAGCTTTTGATTTAGGAATTGGAGGATGTTGGGTCAATGTGAAAGGGCATAAACATTCGAGCACCTTATCTTCTGAAGAATATCTTACTAATTTATTAAATATTCCTAAGAATTTAAAGATAGTATCAATAATCTCTTTAGGATATCCAGATGAACAAAAAGTAGCATATGAAGATAAAGATTTAGATTTTTCTAAAATACATTTTGAAAATTAATAATAAAAAACGATACCTGAATTAATTAAATTTTGGTATCGTTTTTATTTTTATTTCTCTAAAATTTTATTTGCGTTTATACTTTATCATTTTTTATATTGTTTAAAAGTATTACGCTCTTTTTTATTTCAAATAAAGATTGATTTTGTTCTTCTAGTGTTTTTGGTAAGTGATGTGGTTCTATTTTATCAATAAAACCATGATCTTTAACAACTTTTCCTATAGAGCAAGTTAATCCAAAGCCACATGTATAGCATTGAGAGTAACCTTCAATAAACATTTCTTTTATAATAGACATAAAATTATACTTACTCATAAATTTTTTTAATTCTTCATTAACAGAACTTGTGCCAATTTCATTATAGCCAATACTTATAATAACACCTAGTTTTCCAGCTAATCCTAAAAATTCATTATGTCTAAAAGAATAAGTTCTTTCCCAAAAACTATGAGAAATAGCATTTAAAGTTCCAAAATAATTAGGAGCTCCAAAAATTATTTTATCAGCTTTTAACATTTTATTAGCAATCTCATGGAAATCATCTTGGATTATGCAAATATTATCTTTGGCACAGGCGGTACATCCCAAGCAACCTCCTATTTTTTTTCCAGATAATGATATAAATTCAGTTTCTTCATTACAATTTTCTAATATTTTTTTTATAACTTTAGAAGTTATTCCATTAGTTCGGCCACTTCCACTAATTCCAAGAATCATAAAAATCCTCCTAACTATATTTAAAAAACTATAAGTTTATATTCTTCTGAATATGACTTCCACTCTCTTTCCACAAATTTAATTTTTCATTTTTTCCAATACCTATAGATTCATTAGCTAAAGATATGCTAGAAATTAAAAGAGCAAGAATTAAAAAATTTTTCATAAAACATCAACTCCTTTTTATTTTAGATTACCATGCTTTTATAATTAATGTAAATTAGTTACAAAAAAGTAACCAGTTTAATATTTTAATTTACACTTAAAAATATTTCTGTTATTATTTGTAGAAGATTAATTCTAGATAAATGGAGGGATTTTATGCTGATTGAAGGTTTTAAATTTGGGATGTTATTACAACTTGCTATTGGTCCAGTTTGCCTTTATATATTTTCATTAGGAGTCAACGAAAGTTTTATACATACTTTATTTGGAGTTTTAGGAGTCGTTCTTGCTGATGCAATGTATATAATTTTAGCTATTTTAGGAATTTCATCATTTATAAAAAATGAAAAAACTCAAAAATCTTTTAATTTATTAGGAGCTGGTATTGTTATTATTTTTGGACTTCAATTAATTTTAGGATATTTTAATCTTTCTATATTGCCAAGTATCAATCTATTTAAAGATTTTAATTCTAATCTTCCTTTTTTAAAAGCTTTCTTTTTAACAGCTGCTAATCCTATGACAATTCTTTTCTGGATAGGTGTTTTTAGTACTAAGTTAAATGAAAACTTTTTAGATAAAAAATCAATTTTACTATTTTCTATAGGTTCTCTTTTGGCTACTTTAATATTTTTAAGTTTTATTGGATTTATAGGTTCTTTGAGTAGTAATTTTTTAAATAAAAATATTTTATCTACATTAAATCTGAGTGTTGGGCTAGCTTTAATGTATTTTGGAATAAAAAAAATAAAAAAATAAAGGTGGTAAAATGAAAAAAAATTTTTCAAATAATATATGTATTATTACTGGTGGTGCTGGTGGTATTGGGTACCATCTTTCAGAGGGATTCCGTCAGAAGGGATACAAAGTAGTCGTTTTAGATATAAAAAAACATAATGAACTATCTTCAGATATAGACTTCATACAGGTTGATCTTAGATCAGAAACTGAGATAAAAAATTCATTCTCTAAAATTGTTGAAAAATATGGAAATGCTCATATACTTATAAATAATGCTGCCATATCAACTTTTAATAAAAATATTGAAGATATCTCTATAGATGAGTTCGACGATGTTATAAATGTTAATTTGCGTGGAAGTTTTATCTGTTGTAAAGAGTTTATAAAAATAAATAAAGGAGAAATTTATGGTAGAATAATAAATATCACTTCTACTAGATGGAATCAAAATGAATCTAATTGGGAAGCTTATGGAGCTTCTAAAGGCGGTTTAGTCTCTTTAACTAACACTCTTGCTGTTTCTTTAGCCAAAACACCTATAACTGTTAATGCTATTAGCCCTGGATGGATACAAGTTGAAAATTATAATACTTTGACTGCAACAGATCATTCACAACACCCATCAGGAAGAGTTGGAACTCCTCGGGATATTCTTAATGCATGTTTATTTTTATCTGATATTGAAAATGACTTTATAAATGCAGCAAATATAATCATTGATGGTGGTATGAGTAAAAAAATGATTTATAATGACTAAAATCAATTTCCAAAGTATAGAATACCTTTCTTTTGGAAATGAAAAACAGAAAAAAAGTTATAAGATATTATCAGAGTTAGAAATTTTTGAAACACTTAAAAATTTCACTCCAATTTTAGTTGGAACTATTCCTTTAGGTGTTGATAACGAAAAAAGTGATTTGGATATAGTCTGTTATTTTACAAATATTCTAGATTTTAGAAAGCTTATAGAAGAAAATTTTTCAAAACAAAAAAATTTTTCTATTAGAGAGGATCTATTTAAAAATAATCTATTAGTAGCTAACTTTTTTATAGACGAAATGGAAATAGAGATTTATGGTAGCCATATAAACTCTACCCAAACAAATGGTTATCGACATATGATAATCGAAGATAGAATATTACAATTAGCAGACTCTAAATTCCGTCAAAAAATAATCGAACTAAAAAAAGATGGCATGAAAACAGAACCAGCCTTTGCCTTTCTATTAAAATTAGAGGGTAATCCATATGATAAGATACTCGAATTAGAAAATTACTCAGACTATGAATTAATTAAGCTATTACTTTAAATAGTTTTAAAATAAAAACAGTCGGTATATAAAAAATATACCGACTATTTCTATATGTTTTATCTATATTTTCTCACTTTTTTCTTTATTAGCTTTAAACTCTTCTTTCACTTTTCTAAATAGTTCTTCATCTTGAATTAAATCATAAGCTGTCCCTGCTAAAATTTTAGCTCCAAATATTATTGCATCATGAGCTTCTTTACTTTTACCTGCACATAAAAATTCTTCTGAATGCGATGAAGTCCCTTTAGGCACAAATGCAACTCTTATACATGAACCTGGTACTTGATACATTACGTTTCCAAAGTCTGTTGAACCAGTTTTTTCTCTAGGGGGAGATAATCTAGGTGCATCAACCAATTTGGCATTATCCATTAGGATTTGATTTAGCTCTAATACTGGTATCTTGTTATTTAACCTTTTTGTTTCTATAATCTCATACTCTGTTTCAGTCATAAGAGAAGCTCCTTGTACCACCTTAGAAAACCTCTCAATAATATGATCTAAATAAAATCTATCATAAGACCTTATACTTACTTTTGCTTCCGCATATTTAGGAACCACATTTGCAGGACCACCTGCATTTGTTATTGTATAGTGTATTTTTACATCATCTCTCATATGCTCTCTTAAAAATTCAATTCCTTGGAACAGTAAAATTAAGCCATCTAAAGCACTTCTTCCCTTTTCTGGAGCTAAAGCTGCATGCGAGCTTATTCCATGAAATTTTATTGTAAAATTTGAAAGAGCTAAAGATTTTACATCTGTTGTTGTGTCAGGGGCTCCATGCATCATAAGTGCTACATCTATATCTTGGAAACATCCCTCTTGAAGCATTTTCACCTTTGCTCCTACAGTTTCCTCTGCTGGAGTTCCATACACAACAATTTTATAATTTTTATCTTTCAATGAGTCTCTTAAACTTAAAGCGGCTCCTATAACACTTGGTCCTTGAAGATGATGAGCACATCCATGTCCCATACCTTCTAAAGCATCATACTCACACAACAAACCAATTGAAGGTCCAAAATTTCCAACTTCATATGTTGCTTTAAAAGCTGTTTCAAATCCTCCTATTCCCATTTCAATTTCAAATCCATTGTTTTTTAAAATCTCTACAATTTTCTTTGAACTTTTAAACTCTTCTAATCCTAGTTCAGGATTATCAAAAATAAAATCACTTAGGTTGGTTAATTCATCTTTTAATCTTTCAACTCTGTCAAAAATTTTTTGCTTCATATCTTTCTCCTTTAATTAAAATGGACCGTATCCTATCCAGTTTGCTATTGTTATTAGTATTGATCCTGTAACTATCCAAAGTAAAAATAGTTTTCCCATATATCTCATCCAAGCTTCATAAGAAACATTAGCTATAGCAAGGAATCCCATAAGTGCTGAAGATGTTGGTAAAACATAGTTACTTAATCCATCTCCAAAATTAAATGCCAATACTGCTGTTTGTCTAGTCATACCTATAATATCAGCTACAGGAAGCATTATCGGCATTGTAACTGCTGCTTGACCACTTCCTGATGTAACTAATCCATTTATAAATAGTTGCATTAAAAACATTCCTGTTGATTGGAATGAGTGTGGTAATGATGCTAACATATTTCCTAAATAATAAACTGATGTATCTAATATTTTACCATCTGTCAAAATAATCGATATTGTTCTAGCTATACCTATTATTAAAGCCCCAAATATAAGTCCTTTAGCTCCATTCACAAATTCTTTTGCTATAGTACTTGGTGAAAATCCATATGCAAGGCCTCCTAAGATAGCCATCCAAATAAATAATCCTGCACTTTGATTCAATCCCCAATGCCAAGCTGTTCCACCATATATTAAAACACCAAATAGTGCTACTACTATTATTAAAACTAAGTAATGTCTGCTCTCTATCTCTGGCATTACATCTTGATTATTTTCAAGAGTATTTTCTAATTTTTCTAAATCACTAACCACGCTTAACTCTGGATTCTTTTTTATTTTTTTAGCATAGTTTAGTATATATATATTTGTGACAATTAAAAAAACAATCAAACTGAATACTCTATATCCTAATCCTGAGAACATAGGCAATCCAGCTAGAGCTTGTGCTACTCCTGTTGTAAAAGGATTGAATGTTCCTGTACTAAATCCTATTGCTCCACCCAAAGCAACCATTGAAATTCCAACTATCGCATCATACCCCATCGATCTTGCTAATATTATTGCGACTGGAGCAAATCCTATAAATGTATTAACTCCAATACTCATGCAAGCTATGGCAAATATTGTTGTAAATGCTGGAATTAAAAAACTTTCTTTATCGCCAAAAGTTTTTGTTACCTTAGCTGTAAGAGCCTGAAACATCCCTGTTTTTATTATCACATGAAATGCTCCCCCAACAATTAAAACCAAAAATACAATACTGCTTGATTGATTTAATCCATCTACAATCTTGAATGGAATATCTAAAAAATTAACAGGAGTATTTTTTATAAAAGCGAATTGATCTGCCACAATTATAGTTCTTCCTGTAACCACATCTTTTACTCTTGGAAATTGACCTGCTGGAACAATCCAAGTTAGTAATGTTGCAAAAATTATTAACCCCAAAATAATTACATACGTGTGTGGAAAGCTAATTTTCTTTTTCTCTTTTTGATTCATTCTACCCTCCAAAAATATTTTTTAAAAAACATTTCCGCGAAAAATTGTTTATCTATAAACAAAATATACATACTTTATTTCAATAAGTCAATCTTTTTTTGAATTTTTTGTTTGATTTACAGTTTTTTAGACTTATAAAAATATATAAATATTTATTATTCATATATAAACAAAAATATGTTAAGCTATATTGTAAATAATATTTTAAGGAGCGTTTTATGATTTGTTCTCTAGAAAAAAGAATACAAAATAAAAATTTGACTAAAACAGAAACTCTTATCGCAGATTTTTTCTGTAATAATAAAAATAGAATATATTTCTTAACATCAATTGATATTGCCAAAGAATTAAATATTAGTGATACCTCTGTTATCAGATTTGTAAAATCATTAGGATTTAAAAACTTTAAAGATTTCAAAAATAATTTAAAAGAGGAAGTTAGTAATAAAATTCTTACTCCATCAGAAAAACTAAGCTTAAATGAAGAGATTTTAAATAAAAACAATTTAATTGAAACATTTAGAAATTCGATTATTAATAATCTTGATGAAACTCTAAATAATGATTCGTTTGACAAAATAAAAAAAGCTATACACATACTAAATACCTCTAATAAAAAATATGTAATTGGATTCAAAAGTACATCTGGTATTGCTTCATTTTTTGGTTTACGTCTAGGTTTTATTTTAAACAATGTAATTACTCATAGTCAAAACAATTCTGAACTTATAAAAAATATAGTTGACATACAAAAAGATGATTGTTTACTTCTTATCTCTCATCCTAAATATTCAAAAACTTACTCTCTTCTAATTGAATTAGCTAAAAAAGCTAATGCTAAAGTGATTGTTATAACCGACAAAACAACTTCACCTGTTGCTAATTTAGGAGATATCACTCTTTTCACCGATATAAGAGGGATAAGTTATTTCAATTCTATTATATCTACTCAAGCTTTAATTGAATTTATACTAACTACTATGAGTAAAAATTTAGATAACTATTCTAAAGAACGTTTACAAAAAATAAATGATTTATTAAATGAAAATAAATAAAATTGATTAAAAAAATAAGAAACAACTAGATAATATTTAATAACTAGTTACTAAAAAGTAACTAATTTACAATAATCTTAACTATATGATATTCTTTAAAAAATAAATAAAAAAGGAGAGAATACTAATGAAAAACATTTATGATTTTAAAGTAAAAGATTCAAACGGTAATGAAATTTCACTTGAAGAGTATAAAGGAAAAACTCTTTTGATTATAAATACCGCAACACACTGTGGGTATACTCCTCAATATGAAGAATTACAGTTATTATATACAAAATATAAAGAGAAAGGTTTTGAGATATTAGATTTTCCATCTAATCAATTTGGAGAACAAACTCCCGAAGAAAATTCTGAAATCTTAAATTTTTGTAATATTAATTTCGGTGTTAAATTTAAAATTTTTTCTAAGATTGATGTAAATGGAAATAACTCCTCTGATTTATTTAAATTTTTGAGATTGAAGGCTCCAAAAGCAGATGAAACAAAAGATTCTTTAGAATTATACAAAAGACTTAAAGAAAAGAGAAATTTTATAACAGTAGATGATGAAATAAAATGGAACTTTACAAAATTTTTAGTTAATAAAAAAGGTGATGTAATAAAAAGATTTTCACCAACAGATACTCCTTTAAGTTTCGAAAAAGATATTGTCAAACTGCTTGAAGAGAAATAAAAAATTGAATTTGTGAAAAGAGATTGAAAATCATATTTAGATGAATATAACTTATAGTTTTTTTATATGAATAGGAGAGAATAGTATGAAACTAAAATTTTTTATAGGAGTTGGAATTATGATTGGAACTTTAGCTTTTGGAGATTGGAAAGATTTTAAAAAACCGAGTGATGCTGAATTGAAATCAAGACTTACTAATATACAGTATGAAGTTACTCAGAAAAATGGCACTGAACCTCCGTTTGAAAACTTGTATAATGATAATAAAAAAATGGGTATCTATGTAGATATTGTTTCAGGAGAACCTCTTTTTTCATCTAATGACAAATATGAATCAGGAACTGGTTGGCCAAGTTTTACAAAGCCTTTAGTTTCTGAAAATATAGTGTTGAAAAAGGATTTTAAACTTATCTGGCCAAGAACAGAGGTGAGAAGCAAGCATGCAAATTCTCATTTAGGACACGTATTTAATGATGGACCAGCACCCACGGGAAAGAGATATTGTATGAACTCTGCTGCACTTAGATTTATTCCTTTAGAAGAGTTAGAGAAAGAGGGATACGGAGAGTTTTTAAAAGAGTTTGAGGTGAAAAAATGAATAGAGCAAAATCGTTAGCGGTATTGATGTTGAGTTTAAATCTATCTTTAATGGCAGAGATGAAAACGGCTTATTTAGCTGGAGGATGTTTTTGGTGTACAGAGTCTGATATGGAAAAAGTTCCTGGAGTTACATCAGTAATATCTGGATATTCAGGTGGTAATGTACAAAACCCAACATATAAAGAAGTATCTAGTGGAACTACAGGTCATGTTGAGTCTATAAAAATTGACTATGATAGTGATAAAATAAGTTATTCTCAGTTGCTAAATAGCTTTTTGAAAAAAATAGATCCGACTGATGGAGAGGGACAATTTGTGGATAGAGGGTATCAGTATTCACCTGTTATCTTTTATCAAAATAAAGACGAGGAAGTAGAAGCTAAAAAGGCTTTGAATAAAATAAAAGAAGAGGGTAAATTCGAAGAAATCAATGTGAAGCTTATTCCGTTTGAGAAGTTTTATATTGCAGAAGAGTACCATCAAGATTATTATAAGAAGCATAATCTAAAATATAATTATTATAGATATCGTTCTGGTAGAGATCAATTTTTAGAAAAGATTTGGGGAAAGTAGAAGGTTATAAAAAAAGTGCCATTTAAATTTGGCACTTTTTCTTTATTATGTCAGGATTTTACATTTTTTATAACTACCGTAAACTTTTAGTTTTTTTACTTCTTTAGTTATATTATTTAAAGCTTTTTTCAAATTGTCATGAGATAAATTTCCTTCTAAATCAATATAGAAATTATATGAGAAAGTCCCGTCACCTATAGGTCTTGATTCGATTTTTGTAAGATTTATTTTATGATTATAAAACTCACCTAACACTTTATACAAACTTCCAATTTCATGTTTTAATTTTATTCCGACTGTAATTTTATTATTATCAGGATGACTTTTTAAATTTGACTGGATAACAATAAATCTTGTTTTATTGTTTTCATTATCATTTATGTTCTCTTTAAGAATTTTTAAATTATTAATTTTACAAGCACGATTACTTCCAATAGCAGCTTTCTCTAAAGAGTTAGAATCCTTTATATATTTTACACTTAGAGCTGTATTGTGGTAGTGAATATGTTTTACGTCACCTAAAGAATCTATAAAGATTTTACTCTGTTCAAATCCTTGAGGATGAGAGTAAATCTCTTTGATATTCTCTAGGGTAGAATTTTTATTGCCGATTAGATTTTGAATTATTTTTATACAAACCTCTCCAACTATAAAAAGATCATACTTATCTAATAAATCATAAACTAAGTTGATAGATCCTGTAGTTGAATTTTCAATAGGTAAAATACCATACTCAATCTCTTCATTTTTAAGGTTTATAAAAACGTCTTCGAATGTTTTATAATTTTTAGCTTCAATATCTTCCCCAAAATATTGAAACATAGCTTCTTGACTAAATGCTCCCTCGATTCCTTGATAACCGACTACAATCTTTTTATTTTTCACTTATCTCACCTCTTATCGACTTTATAATATCTGTGCATTCCACTCGGATGAGGTTCGAAGCCAGATATATTTTTATTGACTCCAGCAATAACTTTTCTTGTAAATGATATTGCCATAACTCCATCCTCTTGAATAAGTTTTGCAGCTTTTTGATAGTAGCTCTCTCTTTTTTGGTCATCTATCTCCTCTTTAGCTAGCTTTAAAAGTTGGTTAACCTCTGTATTTGAATAGAAGAATCTATTTCCAGCAGGACCTATAAATTTTTCATTGAAAACAGTTAATGCTTCCTCAGCATCCCCAGTTGGAGATGTCTTACCAAGATGGAAAAGCTGGTGTTTTCCATTTGATGTTTCACTTATAAAAGTTCCCCACTCTAAAGGATTTATAGTTAGATTTATTCCAATCTCTTTTAATTGAGCTTGAATAATTTGAGATATTTGCATACTGTCACTGTTACTGTGGATTGTTATAGATAGATTTAGATTCTCTTTGTTTTCAACTTTTTCTAAATACTCTTTAGCTTTTGCAATATCTTGGTTATAGACAGCTCTATCATCTGTGTATCCAAACATATTTGAAGCTAAAGGAGAGTTGATACTTTCAGCGTATTTTCCTAAAACTGTACCTAAAATCTCATCAGCATTTAAGGCATAGATTATTGCCATTCTTAAATTTTTATCTTTTAATTTTGAATCATTCATGTTGAAACCGATGAACTCTATTGCTAGAGGATCAACTGTCATAAGAGTTAAGTTCTGATTGTTTTGAACTTGTTCAGCGTCTATAGGTGAAACAGCATAAGCTACATGGAGTTCCTCTGTTTCTAATCCAATAACTCTATTGGTAGCTTCAGGAATACTTCTGAAAACTAATTTGTCGATGTTTGGTTTTTTAAAAGGATGATTAACATTACTTTTTAAGGTGATTTTATCTCCAGTTATCCATTCCTCTAAAATGAAAGCACCTGTTCCAATAGGATGTTGTCCAAAATTAGTCCCAGATTCAGTGACAGCTTTTTCGCTTACAATAGATGCTCCAGGGTCAGCTAAAAATTTTAAAAGAGTTTTTGTAGGATATTTTGTATTAATATCAAAAGTTTCATCATCAACTTTTTGGAGATTGTCTATACTCTCACCAATAACTCCAACTATTTTTGAGTTTTTAACTCTGTTTAAAGAAAAGATAACATCTTCAACTTTTAAAGGGTCTCCATTATGGAAGAACACATCTTTCTTTAGCTTCATTCTAATTTTAGTCGGAGTTATATATTCCCAACTTTCGGCTAATCCATCTTTTAAATTCATATCACTGTCAACTTCGACCAAAGTATCGTAAAGTTGAACGATAACCTCAAGTGATCTTTTGTCATTAGTACCTTGAGGATCTAAGCTTTTTGCTGCTCCAACTTGAGCTGCAACAACCTCTTTTTTAGATGTTTCAGACTCTTTATTACCGCAGGCGGTTAGTAGTGCTATTAACAATATTAAGCACAGTAAGTTTAATCTATTTTTCATAATCTATCTCTCCTTATATTTCGAAATCTAATTTTTTATATTCTAATATGTTATCATTTTTTCAAAGTTGTTCCTAGATAACTATTTTTTAAAAAAATTGTTCGTAAACTTTATTTTACCATTAGAGAAATAAAGTGTCAAATAGATAAATATGAAAATATCTGTTCGTTGAGTTAAAAAATATTATAAATAAAATCTTTAATATATTATTGAATTTAATAGATAAATGTATTAGTATTAAGATATATTTTATAAAGTAAACAAAGGGGTGGGTATGAACAAAATTATTTTAATTTTGATATATCTTTTATTTTTATCTATAGTTGATGCTTCAGCAACCACATTTGAAGATAGAAGCTTAATATTGAAAAATGACTTTTATAGTATCGAAGCGGTTTATATAAAAGATAACAAGATAAAAACATACAAAGAGTTTTCCAAAGAGCTTGGGATTCAAATTCAAATCAGTTTTGATGCTGAGGAGAATCCTGAAGAAATTTTAATTTTAGATGGTGGAGAGCAGCTTATAGCAACAGTGAAAAATTATGAAATTGAAAGTTTGTATATAAAAGCAGGAGAAGATAAAAGAGTAGTTCAAAAAGAGGAAGTTGATACGAGTATTATAGAAAATATAATGGAACAAATAAAATCTACTTTTTTTACAGATGAACTATGGTATAAAATTCAAGAGAGGGAAGATGTTGGAAAATAATATGTTTTTAAAAAAATTTGAGTTAAGTAGTGATGAAGGTTTTTATACAATTTATTATTTAAATAATGAAGAAGAGATAGAGTATTTAAATATTTCTTATAATAGTTTTACTAGTCGAAATGAAGATGAATATAGATATGTAGAATACTATTTAGATGATGAATATGCTTTAGAATATTGGGAGTTTTCTTCAGAGAATGTAGGAGTTATTAGAAGTATTTTTGACGAAGCCTCTTATGAAGATATAACTTTTGATACAATTAATAAAAATATAATAAAGATAGAAGTTTTTGAAAATATTACAAATAATTTAATGTCTCAACGTATTGTAACACCTACAGGATACAATACTCTTGTTATTAACCCAGCCTTAAAGGAGTATTGTGTTGAAAATTTTGAATTTGTAAAAAATGGTTATCGTTGTCTTTATAATGAAAAGGATGTCTTACTAGAAGAGCAGGAGTATGTCAACGGTGAAATTGTGGGAACTTCTAAATATTATTATGAGGATGGAAGTTTGAAATTTTTAACAAACTTGAACCAAACAATAGAATTTTATGAAACCGGAGAATTAAAAAGTAAAATATATAAATTTAAAAAGTTTTCAAAGATTGTGGAATATTATTTAAATGGAAATCTAAAGAGTGTAGGAACCTTAAATAATAGTAATGAATATATAGGAATGGGATGGACTTTTTATGAAGATGGTCAGTTAAAAAAGATCTGTTCTTATGTGGATAATTTAATAGATGGAGAGTATAAAGATTATTATAAAAACGGAATTGTAAAAACAGATAGTTTTTATAAATTAGGAAAAGAGAGTTGTGAGTTTAAAAGCTATTATGAGAATGGTCAAATAGAGTGTATCATAGACTTAGAAGATGGAAAGCGTTGTGGAAAGTTTTTGAAATATTATAAATCAGGCCAGTTACAGGATGAAACCTACTATTCTAATAATGCCCCAATAAACGATTCACTAATTTATTATGAAAATGGAAAACTATATGCCAAATTAGCTTATAAAAATGGATTAAGAGTTGGTATATCTGAGTGGTTTTATGAAACCGGAGAATTACAGTCGATTAACAAGTATGATTTAGTTGATGAGTCTTCATACTTAAACTATTCAAAATCATATTATAAATCAGGAGGAATAGAGAGCTATATTCAGTGGGAAGATGCTCTTTGTGAACATAATCAAGAGGATTATTCATACAATGTTGTAGGTGGATATGAGAAATTAAATATCTCTTACTATGAGGATGGAAAGTTAAGAAAAAAACAGAAAATGATTGAAGAAAAGAGATATTCAATAGAGCGTTATGATGAAGATGAAGTTCTAACACAAAAGGGAGTTTTCTTTAGAGATCAGAATATATTTTATTGGATAGGAACATTACTAACATTTAATAAAAATAGATCTTTAAAAATAGTGACAAATTATTCAGAGAATGGAAAGTTTATAGATACGCATAACTATTTTAATGGTGCGACACGTTTCGTAATGAAAAGTTACGACATGTTAAAAGTAGCTTAG